>CAZGID010000084.1:0-9930 GCA_964526065.1 uncultured bacterium | reverse complement strand
ATGTTTCCTTTGATGCCAAGTTGCATCGCAAACGTCCTTTGCCTCATTTTTATATATTTTCAATAAATGCTTTGGATCTTAAAGCTCTTTCCGGCATTCAACGACGCACTATGGAACAAGGCCGTCGTACAAATGCTTTAGGTATTCAGCGACGCCACGATAGTCAAAGATCGGAAGAAATACAGAAGTTTATCCATCACGGCTTTCCTTGGTCGGAGCTTTCTGAGGCAAAAAGAAAAGCGGGGGGGTATGAAGATTTAAAAAAGCCTGGGTGGCTTTCTACATCGATCGTTTTGAATATCTTAAAAAAGGATGACATGCGGCGTGGCGCCTCGAAGGTAGATGCAAAGGATCTTATTGAGGTAATTGATAATGGTAATGACGTTACCGTGAAACTGCCAACAAGTTTTTCGGGACCAAAGTGGCAACCAAAAGAATTGCATCCTGTTGAGATTATTGATGGGCAGCATAGGTTATGGGCATTTGATGAGAAGTCAATCAGAGGGGATTTTGAATTTCCAGTAGTTGCTTTTTATGGTTTGGATATTAGTTGGCAAGCATACTTGTTTTGGACCATCAATATTAAACCTAAGCGCATCAATGCAAGCTTGGCGTTTGACCTTTATCCATTGTTGCGAACGGAAGACTGGCTTGAGAAATTTGAGGGACATTCGATTTATAGAGAAACTCGTGCTCAGGAGTTGGTTGAAGCATTGTGGTCGCATGATAAAAGTCCTTGGTATAAAAAAATAAATATGCTTGGCGAAAAGGGCTTGGGTGAAAGCATGGTAACCCAAGCTGCATGGATTAGATCTTTAATGGCAACCTATATAAAAAAAAGAGAGGGGCGCGGCACTGCGATAGGTGGATTGTTTGGGGCTCCGGTAGTGGACAAGGCCGAGGTGTTGGATTGGAGCCGTGCTCAACAAGCCGCCTTTTTGATCGAAATGGGACAATCATTTAGATCGGCGGTTAAAAATTGTAATGAGGAATGGGCTAAGGTGTTGCGTTCTGTTGAGCTGAATTATGACGAAGATCCAGCCTTTTATGGCCCCAATACACTTATTAGCACTGATCAAGGTGTTCGTGGGCTTCTTTATATTACAAATGACCTGTGTAGCCTTTTTCATAAGGAACTCGAGTTGGAAAACTGGATTGTAAAAGTTAAAGCTAGTGCTGCGGATGAAGATGCTGTTGGTGCTGCGCTTAAATCGATCAAGCTGCAAAAATTTTATAAGTTTTTAAATGAAATTGCGGCCGCATTAGCCACTTATGATTGGAGAAGTTCTTCAGCGCCCGGTTTATCGGAAGATGAGCGCCTGAAAAAGGGCGCTTTTCGGGGAAGTAGCGGTTATAAAGAGCTCCGATATCAACTTTTGAGGCATCTTGCGAAAGGTAGTTCGGATGTTGCGAAAATCGCTAAGAAAATTTTTCTTAAGCTTGGAAAGAATTCAGATTGATGGCCATATGAAGCGAAAGAAATTGAATCGAAGAGATAAAGGTCTCCTTAAAAAAGCATCACGAGATGACGTGATTGCCGCATTTTCGCGAGTTAGTAAGCGTTTAAGGCATGGGCGATGGCTAGGTAGGACTAATCGATATCTTCAAAACACTATCTCAAGAATAAATGTTGACTATAAAGCTAATAATTTTAGACATCGTCAGCTGGCTGAGTATATTGCAAGTTCTACGGTTTTGCATTGCATTGACGGTTGGGCGTTTCTCAGTAGAGCATTAGAGGCGCATCGCCATGGGGACAGGGCAGCTGCGAGCCATATGAGCTATTATGCGGAGTTGCGAGCTGCCATGGCATTGCTTGCATGTGAGGGAATAGGAATTTTTAATGATAAACATGTCATTTTAGAAAAAAGCGGCAGGTGTAGTTCTATTAGGGGGATAGGTACCCATGATATTGTTTGGCTGACTTTGGAGCACTGGGCAGGGCTAAGAAGATCTTCAAGAAGCTTGGCAAATATTTTTAAGCCATTTGGACTTCCGCTAGGGCGTTGGTTGGAAGGCGTCCAAACTAGAATTTCTTGGCGGCCTGTTGGCGCTATGTGGCTTACCTCTTGGGGGCTTGATTTAAAAGTCTTTTCACAAGACAAAGTGATGCGAAACATCGCAAGCTATAGACCAACATATCTTAACCGGAACGGTGTATTAACAACGAGCGAAACGCTGGCGTTTATGTGTAATTTTTGGCGTTTATTCGAACCTGTAGCAAATACCACGTTTCAGACTTTAGATCGTTTTTTATTGAGACGTTCGTTGGAAGAAAGTTTTTTCTCGGTGCATGGGCGCCGGGCAAGTGCGACTGAAGTCGATTTTCAACAACTTGTTGATTCCATTATTAATTATTTAGGATTTGATGCTGTTTATGCTAATGAAATTAAGGATTTCTTGCTGAGAAGTGCAGCAGGAGAAGATCCAGATTTAATAAAGGATGCAGAAGCGAGACCCCTTTCAGGTTCTACAAGGCAGCATTTGGAGATGTTATCCAGGGCAACGCTGCTATTGCGAGTTGCGACAGGTAGCGTTGCTGAAGTGCTTAGAGAAAGTGGCGTTGCAATAACAGCACTTCACTTTTTTATGAATGTAATTGGTCTTGAAAAAGGGTTCTGGGAAGAAACCAATGTCCCTGCAGATTTTTTAGATTTATGGGCCGATGTAGAGTTTTCAATTGATAAAGTTGAGACATGGTTAAGTGCGGCTGCTCAAAATAATCGTGTCAATAATGCTGAATGCTTCAGAGACAACGATTTAATCTCAGCTCTAGTTGTGTTGGGGCAATGTGAGCGGGTCGGGCTGTGGGGTATTACCTAAATGAAATATATGGGATCCAAGCGGTATATGCTCTCCAATGGTCTTGGAGAACTGATCTTGAATGAATCAAGAAATGCGAAGCGTATAGTAGATTTGTTTTGCGGATCTGGCGCTGTTGCGGCTTTTGCAGCTAAGCATACGAATCTGCCGGTGTTGGCAACCGATCTTCAGAAGTATTCTGTTGTGCTCTCAAAAGCTATTATAGGGCGAGAGCAAGCTCTTAATTTCGAGGTGTTGTATAAAGATTGGCTCGCCAAAGTAGAAAGTCGTGTAAGGGAATTGCCGTTGTGGAAAAGGATAATTCATTTATCTGAAAATATTGATTTAAGAAAATCTTGTGAATATGTAAGGCGTTGCCGCGATTTATGTGAGCGTGTGCCAAATATTGGGCCAATTTGGCGGGCATATGGCGGTCACTATTTTAGTCCGGCTCAGGCTTTAGCGTTCGATTATCTCTTGAAGCGATTGCCTAAAAATAGAATTCAGAAAAGCGTTTGCCACGCATCACTTATTATAAGCGCTGCGCGGTGTGCTGCTGCGCCCGGTCATACTGCACAACCCTTTCAGCCGACCAAATCGGCGCGCCGATATCTTATGGAGGCTTGGGAAAGAGATCCGTTTTCTTATTGCAAAAAGGCTCTTGCAGAAGTTTGTGCCCAGCATGCACAAAAAGCAGGTAAAGCTTATGTTCGGAATGCCGTGGTTCAGGCGGGAAAGCTTCAGTCGTCAGATTTGGTTGTTGTGGATCCGCCATATTCAGGCGTCCAGTACAGCCGTTTTTATCACGTTCTCGAAACATTAGCCCGTCAAAAGTGTGGGCCAGTTAGTGGCGTTGGACGATACCCGTCTCCGCATGAACGGCCAAAATCGGCCTTTAGCTGTTCGGGCTTATCAAGTACGGCTCTCGACAAATTGTTAAATAATTTATCTAAATGCAAAACTACTGTGATATTAACGTTTCCAGAAGGTCAGTGTAGTAATGGCCTGTCTGGCAATAAAGTTTTAGAGACAGCGCGGAAATATTTTAGAATCAGAAAAAAATTTGTGAAAGGTAAGTTTAGTACGCTTGGTGGTAATTCTCGGAAGCGCGCCGCCAGACATGAATCAAAGGAATTAATACTGCTGATGAAACCAAAATAAGTCATTCCGCATTTCTTGTGGTAATTCGATATATATATTGTCCGTGTCACCCAGTTGTGTCATAATGTCAAAAAAATTCCCAGCGTAATGGCACAATCGAAACGATATAAATTCTCAGAAATCCGCAGAAAAGCAGGCTTAAGCATCAAGGAATGCTCTGCGCTCCTTCAATATAATCCCCGTACACTCTACCGCTGGGAAAAGGGCGAAAGCGTGCCGCGGCAACTTTTACTAAAAACAATCCAGCAAGCAGTAACGGAAGCTACGCCAAACTATATCAGCAAGCGGTCCGACTTTACCTTTATAGATCTCTTTGCGGGTATAGGCGGGATGCGACTTGGATTTGAGTCGGTTGGTGGTAAATGTATTTATACCAGTGAATGGAATACATATTGCCAGCAGACTTACATCCGTAATTTTGGAAGTCATCACCAGATTGCGGGCGATATAACGAAAGTTCATGAAGCCGAAATTCCTGCCCATGATGTTTTGCTGGCTGGGTTTCCTTGCCAGCCCTTTTCTATTGCCGGAGTTTCCAAAAAGAAATCGTTAGGACAACCACACGGATTCCTTTGCAAGACGCAAGGGACTTTATTTCACGACGTCGCCAGGATAATAGCCTGGCATCGCCCCAAAGCATTCCTTCTCGAGAACGTAAAGAATCTTACCAGCCATGATGGGGGCAAGACATTTGCTGTCATTATTTCTACGCTGGAAAAGCTTGGTTATTTTATTAGCTGGAAAGTAATTGATGCCCGTTTTTTTGTCCCGCAACATCGCGAGCGCATTTTTATTGCAGGGTTTATAAAAGATACGGAGTTTGACCTTGAGAAAATCAGACTTCCGGACCAACAGCCTAAATTAGTTTCCATATTGCATCCCGAAAATGGAGGCGAAGCTGCAGAAGAACCATTTACAGTTGGTAAAAAGGCCAAGGTGAATTCAAAATATACACTTACGCCAAAATTATGGAAATATCTTCAGGATTATGCCGCCAAACATAAAGCGCAGGGAAATGGCTTCGGGTTTGGTTTGTTTGGACCTAACGATGTCGCAAGAACGCTTTCGGCTCGATATTACAAAGACGGTTCAGAGATTCTTATCAGGACCCGAACGGGAACACCGCGCCGCCTTACCCCGCGGGAATGTGCGCGGCTCATGGGTTTTGATCGAAAAGGGTGGCCATTATTCAAAATACCTGTATCAGATACGCAGGCTTATAAGCAGTTTGGCAATTCCGTTGCAGTGCCTGTAGTAGAAGCAGTTGCCAACCACATGCGGCCACATATTATACGGCTTGTGCGTGGCAAAAAATCAGGCAGCAACCGAAAAATGCTGACCGAACGTAAAGAATCATTGCTTGCCATCTAGTTATGGTTGACGTCGTCGACTCGCATGTTCGTAGCCAGATGATGTCAGGCATTCGGGCAAAGAATACCCGGCCGGAAATACTTATTCGCAGCCTGCTTCATCGCGCAGGTTATCGCTTTCGTATTCATGTTAATAATTTGCCGGGCAAGCCCGACATTGTTCTTCCCAAGTATCAAGCCGTAATTTTTACGCATGGCTGTTTTTGGCATGGGCATTCTTGCCATCTCTTTAAATGGCCATCTACCAGACACTCATTCTGGTTAAACAAGATCAAACGTAATCAGACGAAAGATTCAGAAAGCGAAGAATTTTTGCTTGAACAGGATTGGCGGATATTGCGGATCTGGGAATGTGCTATCAAAGGAAAGACGCGGTTATCGCCTGAAAGCTTGTTTGAGCGGGTGTCCGCTTTTCTTGTTTCTAAAAGAAAAGTAGTAAATATAGCGGGGACGCCATGCGAAAAGGCTACCTGAGCGAATTTTTTCAGGCAGTGGCCGTGAAACGTTTAAGCCAAGTTGAGGTCGATAAATCAAAATCGAATCAGCATGAATTTAATGGTGACCAGAACCTGATCGCTGTATTTGGCCCAGGTGACCGGAAGACTACGTCCCCTGCCTTTTTCCTCTATTTGACAGATGATGACGAAAAATGTGATACGGACCGCGGCACGGTTACCTGGTATGATTCCAGGCGGAATAATCCTAAGCGGGCTTCTGAATACAGGCTCTATTACACTTCAAATATAGTCAACCATGCGCTAAGTAACGATTTTCTCTTTTTGGCAAAACGCAGTAATGATGAGATCGTTGTGATTATTGCTCCAAAAGGCTCTAGTTGGGCTAATCAGCTGGCTTGGCTATTTGGTGTTTCGCTGCCGGAACCTGGACTGGCTAATGTAAACGAAGGTACAGACCAACGGCGCCTAGACGTTATTGCCAGGGATTTGCTGGAAAAACTGGGAATGGAGGTTCTGCCCGACGAACCGGGGCTGGAAACAAAAGTGATCGATCGTTTTGGTATTCGGTTTCCTTTAACAACAGAATTTTCTGCATGTGCCCGCGAATATGCTGGCGAACTCGCTGTAAGCCAGAATCCTGATGAAGCATTAATGACATGGATGGATGTTGAAGAAAAAATGTTCCGGATTATTGAAAAAGCGATTGTGCGAGAGAAATTAAAGAAAGGTTTTCCGGATGTTGACGATTTCATCACGTTTTCGTTGAGCGTTCAAAACAGACGGAAATCACGCGCGGGGCGTGCCTTTGAAAACCATCTTGCCGCGGTCTTTGATATTTTCGGGATTGCTTATTCGCGCGGACAAATAACAGAGGAAAAGAAGAAGCCTGATTTCATTTTTCCTTCTATCATCAACTATTATGATCCCGGATTTCCGGAGAAAAGCCTGACGTTTCTTGGCGTAAAGACAACCTGTAAGGACCGCTGGCGCCAAATTCTTTCAGAGGCCAGAAGAATACCCAATAAGCATTTAGCTACTTTGGAACCAGGTATATCGGAAAACCAGACATCGGAAATGATTTCAAGTAATGTGCAATTGGTTTTGCCAGCATCTCTTTTTGAGTCTTACACGGAAAAGCAAAGAGAAACATTAATTAATATTATGCAATTTCTTGAGTTGATTAAGGGGCGACAGCGCCCTGTTAATTGAATTTATGAAAGAAACCGCCCCCTTAACCCCAGTCGATGATTTAAAATCCAAGATAGACGTTGATGACCGCTTGATTGAACGCGAATTGAAGAATCTTCAAAGGGTTCATAAAAAAATAAAATCAAATGTCTTTAAACGCTTTTATGCTTTTCTTAGATATCCGGTTATTGCAACCTTTGTAGGAATTTTAATCACAAATTATTACCAGAAAACCTCTTGGGAAAGAGAAAGACAGTATGAGTTATTTAAGGAAAATTTTGATGGCGGAATCAAGCTTGTGGATGAACTCTCGGTCTTGGTTAGCAAGCGGATATTTGGCATGCAGAGAGTCTTTTGGACAGTGAAAGGCGTGAAATCGCAGGAGCCAGATAGTGTTTGGGCCAATTATTATGAAACCGTAACTGAGTGGAATGTTTTGCTTCAACAGTATAAAAGCAGAATCAAGCGGTATATGGGGGTTGATTATGCCAAAGCGTTGGAAAATGGAAGCTCGGAAAATTCATTGCATAACCACTTTGCCGCGACTCATAAGCAATTAAAAATGTATTTTGATTGTATGAAAGTAACCTGTGATGCTGGCATTGTGAGTGATTTGGAGAATAAGCTTTATTTTTCGTTTAATCAACTGAGTGCTTTTTCGAGTGATTTCATTGAACGCTTGACTAAGCGGGTTTATGAGGTGGCTGAAAGACCAATATAGTAGTTTGAAATTGAAACCACATTAAGGAACATTGCTAATGCTCACCAACTTCTGGATCCCCACACTCATTCAATTCTGCCTGAACCTGTTCTACACCATCGTCGCGTTGTTTGTGGCGATTCTGGCGCTGAAGTTCATTGACCACCGGCTGCTGAAGACGATCAATATCGAAGAGGAGTTGCGCAAGGGCAATATGGCGGTGGCGCTGTTTGTCTCGACGCTCCTGATTTTTGTGGCGCTGATCGTCACCATGGGGCTCAAGGGGTAATGAGCGCCTTCCTCGGGGAGGATGTCGAGGACGCGGGTTCGTGGCTTTTTCTTCTCACCGTCCTGGCGCTGGCCGGGGTGATTTTCCTTTCTGAAAAGTTTGCTTACGATAATCAGGTGCCGCGCAAGCTGGCGCCGGTGGAGACCGGCATTGAGACGCGCGACGACGAGCGGCCGCGGCGCGGGCAGGTGCGCGAGGCCGAGGGGCGTGAGCTGCCGATGAGCGATATCGAGTTTCAACATTTTATCCGCGAGCACCGGGTGCCGGCGGGCGAGAGCACGGTGACGCTGATGCGTTCCGGGCATCCGCTGACGCTCTTGGCATTTGGCGCGGACGGGGAATTTCATCCGGTGAATGCTTATTTTCTGGATTACGTGCCGTTCCGCGACGAGCGGGTGTGGGTGCCGCTGGCGGTGATTGCGCAGCGGCTGCGCTATTCGCTGGATGAAGATTTGTTTACCGGGTTCCGGGAAGTGTGGCAGACGTCGCGCCAGGCGTACCGGCATGGCTGGGGCGATTGCGAGGATCACGCGGTGCTGCTGGCCGACTGGCTGGCGGGCATGGGCCACGATGCCCGCGTGGTGCTGGGGCGGCATGCGGAAGGCGGTCATGCCTGGGTAGTGCTCTTCGCGGAAGGCGAGACGTATATTCTGGAAGCCACCGAAAAGCGCCAGCACCGCCGCTACCCGCTGGCGAGCCTGCTGCCCGATTACCGGCCCGAGGTCATGTTCAACCGCGACTGGCTCTGGCTCAATGAAGGCACGCCCATGACCACCGATTACACGGGCTCCGCCTGGCGCGCCGTCTCACGTTTTGAGGCGGTAAGGTAATTGTGTTGCCTAAATCCTACAAATTACTGCTAAAGCAGTATAAAGTGCCTCATTAATCAATGATTACCCTTCTGTTGCTTAAAATAGGCAAAAAATACCGTTGTAACGGTAAAAATAAGCTATTAAATATGATTTAGCCTTGCATTTAGGCCTTGGATAGGCTATTTTACCGCTATAGCGGTACATATCCGATGACTCCATTAGAACAATACCAAAAGGAAATTCCTGCCCTGGTACGAACTCACCGGAAGAAGATCGCCCTTTCCCAGGCAGCGCTTGCCAACCTGGCCGGGGTGGGAAAGACGGTGATTTTTGATCTGGAGCATGGAAAGATGACCGTTCAGCTGGACACCTTATTGCGTGTTTTCGGCGCATTAAACATCGAGCTGAGGTTTTCCAGTCCCTTGCTTCAAGCCCTGAAGGAATCGCCATCATGAGAAGCGCCAAAGTTTTTTTTGATGGCCGGTTTGCCGGCATTCTTTCCGAAGATAACGGCCATTACATTTTTGAGTACGGCAAAGATTACCGGGGGCCCTCGATCTCCCGTACGATGCCGCGGGAGAAAGGAAAATTTGAATTCAATGAGTTTCCGCCGTTCTTTGATGGATTGCTGCCGGAGGGAGTCAACCTCGAAGCTTTTTTGCGAAGAACTAAGATAGATCGCCGGGATTATTTTAGCCAGCTTCTGGCAGTGGGGCATGATCTGGTGGGAGCGGTGACGGTGGAGGGAATCAGTGAGTAATATTTGCGCTATTACTTACTGTGATATTCCTGCTGATGAACACTATTCGGCGAAAGGACTGAAGCTTCTTTCGCCGCAGCTCAAAAAACTCAAATCCCTTTCACTTACACTGGAAGAGCTCCGTGAAGAAGCCGCTGCGCGTTCAGGAAAAATGTCCATCCAGGGAGTCCAAGTGAAACTGAGCGCCCGGCTTGCGGTGATGGCTGGGGAATTCAAAATTGTGGACCGCGGCGGGACCTATATTTTAAAACCGGCTCCTGCCGGCTATCGCGAAGTGCCGGAAAATGAAGATTTGACGATGCGGCTGGCGGCAGCAGCCGGCATTCCAGTGCCGCTTCATGGGCTGGTTTACGCCAAGGATGGCACCCGTACCTATTTCATCAAGCGCTT
>CAZGID010000083.1:0-9959 GCA_964526065.1 uncultured bacterium | reverse complement strand
CATGCCGGAGTATCGCAGTACCCAGATGATGCTGGCCCGGGAACTCGTCGAGGAAATCCGCAGCCGGCGCTTTGACGAGCAAACGGAAAAAGATGTCAATGGGAACTGGAGTACTTCAATGAGTGTGGATACAGGGGAGAATTCGGCAACCAAAGCGACTTTTGATGATGTTGACGACTTTCATGGTTACAGCGAGGTTTTGAGCGGGAGTTTTTCGGGGTTTACCCGAACGGTGACGGTTGCTTACGTTGCAGCCGGAGCCTTGAATACGCCGCTGACGATTCCCGGTTCGGTTCCGAATGACTGGACGCCGAATTACAAAAAAATCACGGTGACCGTGACGCATGCAGCCGTGGCCGCGGTTTCCATGGAGACCCTGGTGACGCCGCTGCAAGGAGGTGGCTCTTGATCCGCCTGCCGATGATCAAAAATAAAGAACGGGGATTTACGATCGTGGAAGCGGTCATCGCGATGACGGCTATCTCGGTGATCGGCGTCAGTATCGTGGCTTTTATGAATCCGGCAATGAATTTAATGGCACGGCGTCATTTTAATGAAGGGCCGGCCCGCGAAGGTCGCTTAGCCATCATGAGAATGAGCCGCGATATAAGTCAATTGCGCAATGCGGCAAGCGTGCAGACGGCCAGCAGTACGCAATTTCGGTTCATCAATGTCGACAATCAATCCATTACCTTTACATCGAGTGCCAATACATTAACGCGCAACGGCGTGGCGTTGGCCAAGCATGTCTCGTCACTTCAATTTGTTTACTGGGATGATACCAATACCCAGATCGTAACGCCGGTGCTGCTCCCGGAAACGAATATCGAACGGGTAGAAGTATTACTGACCGTCAGTTCGGGCGGATTTACTTCAACGTCGCGGACGCAAGTCTATCCGCGAAATATCGCGAATTCAGGATGATAACATGAAGAATCGAGCCGGAAAATTCAGCAAGACGGTAAACCGGATTTTTGGTGAAGAAGGAACTTCTCTCGTCACCGTGGTTTTTGTCATGCTGGTGCTGGGCTCGGTCGGAGTGGGGTTGTCGACCTCGCTGTCAACGAATGCCGCGGTTTCGCCCGTCCAGTACCAGGCGGACCGGGCCTTTTTTATTGCGGATGGCGCCATGCAGTATGTGTTGCAGCAGTATTTTACGAATGATGATGATTTCAGTGATAACGTTTCTCCTACGCCCGCCCCATTTGCCAATACGCCGATTGATTTTGCCGGCGGCCAGTTCTGGGTCGAATATTCATCCCAGTCGGCGACCTCGACGACAATTACGGTGACGGCTCGGATGCAAGACAGCGTCCGGATCATCCGGCAGGTGGTAACCAAAGCGGGGGCTTCGGGCGCCTATGCGTATGCCATGCGGGCGGAGGGAAATATCACGATGGAAGGCGGGACGGGCGTAGTTGACGGAGATTTGAGCGCCAGTGGAAATATCAGTAACCCGGACGGCTGGACCGTGACGGGAACATTGAATCCCAATCAGGCTATTACAACACCGAATGTTAACATGAGTAACTATGCAGCAATGACGGACACGGTTCACAGCGGCAGTCTGACGATCTCCGGAAACTATTCGACCAATATTCATGCCACCGGAACGATTAGCATTGCCGACGGTGCGACCATCAACGGTAATATTTATACCGATGGATCAATTAGTATTGGAAACAATGTCACGGTGAATGGCTTTCTGGCCGCAGCCGGAAATATTGAGGCGGAAGGCAAAGCCGGTATTTCTTTGAACGGAGCGGTAACGGGTCCGGATGGGAAAGCCCTGGCGGTTTTGGCGGCCAACGGCAATATTGCTTTGAATGCCGCGGAGAATGGATCGATTACCATCACCGGTTATATCCATGCGCAGGGCAACTTAAGTTTAAGTACGCAGGAGAGTGCCAGCATTGCGCTGCAGGGTTTGATGCTTAGCCAGGGGAATCTGGAAGGCTTGGTGCTGAGCAATTTGGGGATTATCAGTATTACCTACGACGAAACGCTGGCTATTGCGGCCTCCAGCGGCGGCAGCGGCGGTGTCATCCTTTCGAAGTGGGAGGAGTTATGATTAAAAATCAGCAGGGATTTTCTTTGGTGACCGTCATCTTTGTCATGCTGGTTCTGGGTTCCATGGGGGTCGGTTTGTCTTCCTCGCTTTCGCCGCAAGTCGTCAGTTCGAACATGCAGAATCAGGGCGATCAGGCCTTCTTTATTGCGGACGGCGGGCTGCAGTATGTGATTAAAGAGTATTTTGCCGATGATTCCGACTTTAGCGACAATGTTGCGCCGACACCGGCCCCTTTCGGAAATACGCCGATTACCCTGGGCAGCGGCCAGTTCTGGGTTGAATATTCCGGGCAATCTTCCACGGCAACGACGGTCACCGTGACGTCGCGCGTCGGCAGCAGTGTCCGGGCTGTTCAACAGACCGTCACCAAACCCGCCTCGGCCAGCGGGCCCTATGCCTACGCCCTCCATGGCAATGGCAATCTCAGCATGCAGGGGGGCACGGGCGTCATCGACGGGGATCTCAGTGCCGGCGGCAATATCAGTAAACAGGATGACTGGACCATTAATGGCGCTACCTACGCGCAAAATTCGGAAGATGCCCCTGATATCGATCTGGATGATTACATTGCCATGACCTCTTCAACGTATAACGGAAATCTTGCCATTTCCGGGAACTACAATACCAGCATTCGTGTGACCGGAAATCTGACGATCAATTCCAACACGACGATCAATGCCAATATCGTTGCAAACGGAAATATCACGATCGGCAGCAATGTGACAATCAACGGCTTTGTGGCGGCCGGCGGCAATATCAGCATGAATAATGAAACGGGGCTGAATTTCAGCGGCGCTGTGATCGGGCCGGAGGGGACGGCGCTGGCGGTGCTGGCGGCGAATGGCAATATCTCCATGAATACGGCCAAGAACGGCAGTGCTTCGGTGAACGGCTATATCGTGACGGGCGGAAACATGAGTTTCAATGCGGGAAAGGATTCAACCCTGGCGATCAACGGTTTCGTGCTGGCGCATGGCAATGCCAGCATCAGCAATCAGGGAATCGTGACTATTACCTATGATGAAAATCTTGCCATTTCGGCATCTTCGGGCGGAAGCGGCAGCGGGTTGACGCTTTCAGGCTGGAAAGAGGTCTGAAGATGAAATCTCCGTTTGGAGACCGGAAGGGTTTTACCCTGGTGGAGATGGTGATTCTGATGATTGTGGTGGGTATCATTGCCACGATTTCAGGACCCTATGTAACGACGGCGATTCAAACAATGAAACTGAATAATGCGGCTCATAAAATGGCATCCGATATCCGCTATGCACGCGAGATGGCACTCAGCCTGCACAGTTCTTATGGCATTGAAGCGAATCCTGCGGGAAATTCCTATTTAATATTTTTCTGGGACGGGGCGAACAAGACCACGGTCGTCGATCCTCATACCCAGGGTTCCATGGTTATTGATTTTGACACCAATTCCGCTTTTTCCGGTGTGGATCTTGTGTCGGCAACCGAGGATGAAATCCGCATGGATGCCTTCGGCCGGCCGCTTGACGACAGCGGAATCGCCCTGAACGCAGCTGCGTCATTTACGCTTCAAAACGGCGGGCAGAGCAAAATCATCAACGTTACGAACGAAACCGGATTTGTAGAAATTATCTAACCGAAAAACCCGCACATGCCGATGAAAAGCCATGTCTAATTCTGAAAACGAAAGCACAGAAAATTCTTCCAATCCAATGCATGCGATTAATCTGCCTTCGGATAAAAAGGCCCTGCTCGATCTCTCCAAATATTCGATTGAACCCAAAATTCTAAAACAATTGCCGAAAAGTCTGGCATCCAAACTGCAGGCTCTGCCGCTTTATCTCAACGGACAGGTATTATTTGTGGCCATGGCAAATCCCCAGGACATCACGGCCATTGATAAGTTGCGTCAGGCGACCCGGATTCACGCCATCATTCCGCTGTATGCCCCGAAGGATGACATCCTGGCGGCAATTGACCGGCATTACGGGCTGCAGGAAAAAGTGACCGACATTGTTTATGAAATCCAGAAAGAGCGGATTGAACAGATTGATGACGAATCAGATGAAGGCTCGCAGGACTTGCAATCTATGGCCGAGCAGGCGCCGGTCATCAAACTGGTGAATCATATTATTGCGCGGGCCGTGCAGGAAAAATGCAGTGATATTCATTTTGAACCGGACGAAAAGGTTTTACGGGTCCGCTGCCGGCAGGATGGGGCGCTGCAGGAAAGCTACATTTTTCAAAAAGAAATGGAAAGCGCGATTCTGGCGCGTCTCAAAATTACGGCGGGGATGGATATTGCTGAAAAGCGCAAGCCGCAGGACGGCCGCATCCGCTTCCGGCTCGAGAGTAAACAGATCGACGTGCGTGTTTCCTCTCTGCCGACCCAGTTTGGTGAAAACATTGTGCTGCGACTTTTGGACAAATCCTCCGTGCGCATGAGCCTCAAGGATCTCGGAATGGAAGATGACACACTGGATCGTTTTGTCCGGCTGATCCGCCACCCTCACGGCATTATTCTGGTGACGGGACCGACGGGGAGTGGAAAATCGACGACGTTGTATGCGGCTTTGAATACGATTAACAGCATTGAAAAAAATATTGTGACCGTGGAAGACCCGGTGGAATATGAAATTGAGCTCATCCGCCAGACTCAGGTGAATCCTAAAGTCGGTTTGACTTTTGCGGCGGGGTTGCGCAGCATTCTGCGCCAGGATCCGGACGTCATCATGGTCGGGGAAATCCGGGATACGGAAACAGCGGAAATTGCCGCGCAGGCCGCGCTGACCGGTCACTTGGTGTTTTCAACACTGCACACCAATACGGCGTGCGGCGCGATCTCGCGTCTTATTGATATGGGAATTCAGCCGTTCCTGATTGCCAGTTCGGTGGTTGGGATTCTGGCGCAGCGGCTGGTCCGGAAAATCTGCGAGAAATGCAAAAAGCCGGTGCAGATTCCGCCGGGCATGCTGCAGGAGCTTGGCATCGCTGACGACAAAACGCAGTTCTATGAAGGAGCGGGCTGCGACAGCTGCCAGCAGATGAAATATGCGGGTCGCACGACGATTCATGAACTGGTGACGATTACCGATGAAGTCCGCGAGCTGATTGTGCAGCGGGCGAGTCTGGATGATATCGTCAAGATGGCAAAGAAGCAGGGAATGAAAGCACTGCGGGAGTCGGGCATTGAAAAGGCCCGGCGCGGGATCACCAGCCTGGAAGAAGTTATCAAGGTAACGGCGAGAGACTGATTATGGCCAAGTTTGCGTATCGTATTCAGGATGCCAATGCAGAAGTTCTGGAAGGAATCCTTGAGGCGCCGTCCGAGGCACAGGCTCAAAAATTTCTGATAGATCAGAAGTTTGAAGTTCTTTCCCTTAAAGAGCAGCGCCAGGGATTTAATCTCGAGGCGTTTCTGGCTCGTTTCAAGCGGGTAAACGCGGTTCAGTTTAATTTCTTTGTTCGCCAGCTGGCGACCATGCTGCGCTCCGGCGTGCCGATGCTGCCGGCTCTGATCACGCTTCAGGAAGGTGCAAAAGATGCCAAGCTGCGTGATGTGCTTGAGGATGTGTACAAGCAGGTAGAGAAAGGAACCAGTTTTTCCCAGGCCATTGCGCGTCATCCGTCGGTTTTTAATCCGTTGTTCGTTTCGACGGTAAAATCGGGTGAGGCGATTGGTGAAATGGATACCGTGTTGATCCGTCTTGCAGATATCCTGGAAAAGGATTATCAAACGCAGAGCAAGATCAAGGCCGCTTTGCGTTATCCCATGTTTGCAGCAGGGACTATGTTTTTGGCCTTTTTGGTCGCGACGCTCTTTATCATTCCACGATTTAAAACCCTGTTTACGTCATTTGGCGCTGAACTGCCGCTTCCCACTAAAATTCTGCTGGGGACGAGTGATTTTCTTTTGGGCTACTGGTACATTGCGCTGGCGCTTTTTGTGTCAATTGTCATCGCGTTGATTTGGCATTACCGCACGCATCAAGGGCGGCGATTTTGGGATGGGCTGATGATTCGTCTGCCGATCTTCGGCGAATTTATCCGCAATGCGGTTTTTGCCCGCTTCTCACGCATGCTGGGGATGATGCTTAAAAGCGGCGTGAATATTTTGCAGGGACTGGATCTGATATCTGAAATTGTTGGAAATGCCGTGCTGTCGGATTCCATTTTAAGACTGAAGCAGCAGGTGGAGCAGGGAAATCCGATGGCTGAGCAAATGCGGCGGGAGTCGCTTTATCCGGTTTTGATTGTGCAGCTCGCGCGTGTGGGTGAAGAGTCGGGCAAGCTGGACGAACTGATGAGTCAGATAGCCGATTTCTACGACGCTGAACTGGAAGTCATGGTGAAAAATGTCGAAGCCATGATTGAGCCGGTTTTTATCGTGGTGCTTGGAATTTTTGTCACGATCATGGCGTTGGGCATTTTCTTGCCCATGTGGAATCTGTTTTCAGTCATTCAAAGCGCCGCGATGTAAAAAAATACGGAATTTCTGAGGGTCTTTTTAAAGTTTTTAATAACTTCCAGGCCTGCCTTTTAGGGGCTTAGAATTCTCTAAACCCTTCTAATTAAAAGCCGTAAATAAGTGGATAAAAAGCACTAGTGATGGCTTGCGCGTGATTGGTATCGCAACATGGTGTATGTTATACTGCCAATAGTAGTAGAGGAATGTACTACACAAGAGAGGAGAAATGATATGTACACGAATAAGAAGGAAAAGGGTTTTACCCTGATTGAAATTGTCATTGTGATGGTCATCTTGGGCATTCTGGCGATTGTGGCGGTTCCGAAGTTTGTGGACTTGACCACTTCCGCCAAGCAGTCGGCGACACAGGCGGCACTTGGTTCCATTCGTTCCGTGCTGGCTGTTGAGTATGCGCAAAACGCGGCGAACGGCAGCCCGGGCTTCCCGAACTCGCTGACCGCTTCGAATTTTGCAAATAACACGCTGCCGACGAATAAGCTGAACGGCAAGGCGGCCATTACGACGGTTGATTCGGCGCCGACAGGAACGGCGACCAGCGACACCAACGGCTTCTGGTTTATTCCGAGTACGGGTGTGGCAGGTGCTTATTCCGACGGTACCGTCGATACCAGCGGTTTCTAAGCCTGGTTTTATACCAGCGTTTGGATAAAAACGGGGAGTCTGATGCCCAAGTCAGACTCCCCGTTTTTTATTTAGTCAAGGTTTCCCGCATTTCATTCGATTTTTTATAAGTGAACAGGTTTATTTTTAGAAAAGACAGCGCATGAAATCTCTTTCTTTGCCCGGGAAAAATGTTTCTGACTGGTTCGGCCGCGTCGGTGGCGGGAAACCGCTGAGTCTTGGCGTGGATGCCGGAACGTCAGCGCTCCGGTATGTGCTGTATGATACGGTCGCCCGCGAAGTTCTTAAATGGGGCCAATATTCCATGGAGCCGTCCGCCCACGGCGGTGAAAAACCGGATCTGCGGCAGCTGCTTCGCGACCTGGCCCGCCGGATCAATCCCCGGGAACTCGGCTCCATTCAGGTGAATATCCAAGGCGCTTCCATTGCGATGGGCAGTGTCCGCATTCCGGCTCCGGAAGCGGCGGAAGAAAAACAGCGTATTCGCATGGCCCTTCGCGATCACCTTTCCTTCAATCCGGACGACGCCGTCTTCACGTGGCGGGCCGTGCCTTCGGAAGCGCAGCATAAAAAGCCGGCTGCCGGCCCTGAAGCCAAACGCACGACTTATCACTTCACGGCAGCGGAAAAGAACACGCTCTCTTCCCTGATGGAACCTTATGTGGACTTCTTTCATTTAATTCCCAATCTTTCAACTCAGGGCTATGCACACGAAGCCCTGGTGCAGCAATGCCGGATGGCAACGGGCAGCCGGCCGGTTGCCTTCATTAATATAGGCCGCGGCATCACGGCCATTTCCATTTTTCGTGAGAACCGGCTGGTGTTTCAGCGCGATATCCCGCTTGCCGGACAGGACATGACCCGATCGATTCTTATTCTGTATCGCGATCAAGCGGCGCCCGGAAAAATGCTGGATCTGGGCGAAGCGGAAGCGTTCAAACGGCAAGTGGAACTTCCCAAACGCAAAACTACGGTGACCGATACGGAAATCCCCGAGGTGTTGCGGCAGGCGGCCGAAGCGGCCAAGACGCCGTCGGATCAGTTGTTTCAATCGGTCCAAGGGGTTTTGACGGCCTGGCTGCAGGATGTTCGTCTGACTTTCCATCATTTCTATGAAAATTATGACGGGGAACCGGTGGAAAAAATATTTTTGATGGGCGGAAGCGCCAACATGAAAAATCTGATTCCTTATCTGAGTGCCGAGCTCCAGACGGAAACGCATTTGCTGACGCTGCCCGACGAAAACCCGGTGGCGGTGAGGGCTGGCGGCGGCGATGAATCGCTGGAGACGCATTTTCATGAATATGCCACGGCGCTGGCCCTGGCGATGAAAACAGGACCGGAAGGCGTGCTGAATCTCCGCGATGTGGAGCGAATCGATTATTCCCGCTTGATTATTCCATTAGTCCGGCTTGGTTTTGTTTTTGTCTTTTCTGTTCTTCTCACCTGGTATGTATTTCTGATGGTCCAGACGCAGTCGCTGAAGGACGTCACTACGGCGCTGGAAAATCACAACCGGTTTTTGAAAAGAATCCAGTCGCCCTATCTGCTGATGATTCGCTGGAAAAAATTTATCGATGAAGCCGGACTGGAGATGCCAAGCGGCACATCGCTTCTGAAATTAATCAGCCGGACGACGCCGGAAAACATGCTGATTAATTCGATTGTTGCGGACCGGCAGGCCGGCCAATTGCATCTGGAAGGACAGATTTATGGCGACCCGCGTAAACGGGCGGTGACAATTGCTGATTTTACCAAGGCGTTAAAAGAGGCATCCGTTCTTGGACAGATCGAGGTGCCGGACATGTCTGCGCGCGGCACGGAAGAAGGCACCTTTCGCATATCGGCCATGCTGAAGGAGACCGGCTCATGACGCAGCTGCATGCCAAGCTTAGAAAAAACTTTTTGATCCGTACCGGTATTGCCGGGGTGGTGCTAGCAGGGTTCTTTTTCTTTCTCTTTTTGCCGCAATATTGGGCGGTGAAGGATCTGGCCGAAACGGTGGATGGATTGCACCGGGAAAACCAGATGATGCAAACAACCGTACTGGCTTCGGGCCATTCGGGCCGAAAGCTCCAGGAAATCCGGGAAAAGCTGCAGACCTACCGCAGCATGATTCCGATGCGCTCGCGTTTGCCGGAGGTTCTGGACCAGGTGGCTACACGAGCACAGGCCGACGGACTTGAGGTGATCTCAATCCGCCCGCTTCACAATGTCGCTTTTCTGGACGGGGACCAGGAATTGTTCCGCCGTCAGGACCAGCAAGTGTATGAAGCCATTCTGCAAATGGAGGCGACCGGTTATTTTTTTGAAATCGGGCGCTACCTGAGCAGCCTTGAAACGGCCCCCTACAAAATTCTGCTTAAAAAGGTTGATGTGAAACGTCCCCGGACGGAAATAGAGGGCAGAGAACCGGAATTAACCCTGAATATTGTTTTTAGCGTGTTGATGCGTTTTCCTTCCGATGAATTTCTTGGTTGACCTTCCGGCGTAAAAAGCCGATATTCAGAAGCAAGCATTATGGATGCCAAAATTCTTCAGTCCAAAAAGGTTAAAAAGTCCGGCGGGCCCTCTCCGCAGAAGCAGAAGATGCAGCTGATTGTGGCCGGTGTGCTTCTTCTTTTGTTCGTTTATCTGCTTATTTCTACTTTTTTTAAGCCGGCGCCGCGGCGTGCGCCGGTTCCGGGACAGGCTGTGTCGGCAACACTTCCGGTACCGGCAGAAAATGATCTTTTTACGGAAGCCGGAGAAGCCGAAAATATCAAAGAAGTGCTTCCCGATGATGGCTGGGGCGCCAGTCCTTTT
>CAZGID010000082.1:0-9994 GCA_964526065.1 uncultured bacterium | reverse complement strand
GTCATGGAAGGATCCAGAAAGAGACGAAAAAAATCATTTCCGAGATCGTAATGGTCCCGAATGTTCTTCTGGCTCCCGGCGAGGTTGTTGCGCCGCAACAGATGGCCCATGCGGTTCAGCCATGAGCCTGCCCGCTCCAGAGGCGAGACCTGCTTTTCAAGCAGGGGTTTATTGTCGATCAGCAGCCGGAGAAAAGCCGTTAAATCGGGAGTCTCCCAGATCTTTTCCATATATGTCTCGCCGAGCCCGATGCCGCCGTCACGCGCCACACGGGAAAAGAAGCTGTAATCATGAAGGGTGATCGAAGCCGTTTCGCCGGTTTCCTGTCCGCCAAAGATTTCCCGCCGTCCATCGGGAAGAACCACTTCAAGCCGGCCTTTGCGCAGTCTGGCAAAGAATTTCAATGTGAAATTCATCCACAGTTTTTGCATGCGGGTCGGTAATTGCCGGCGTATGGTCCAGGCACTGGCGGGTTTTGGCTTTCGGAAAACGGGGAGTCGCTTTTTGAAATACAGCAGCGCGGCCTGGTAATGAATGCGGGGCAGCGTCAAAAATACGCTCAGCGGCTTTGTGAGAACCGTTTTCAACAAAGGGCCGGCCCGTAAAGGCTGGGGTTTCCCGGTCATTTGCGAAAGCAGTAATGCCCGTCCGTTTGTATCGAAATAGTTCACCTGAATATCGGCGTCGGCGCCGGAAGGTGATAAGTGAAACTCATAATAGCCATTGCGGTCAAAGAAAGGCGAAACGTGAAAAGTTTTTTCTTCGCGATAAATAAAGTTTCCACCCGTGATGCGTTCCGGGTTCTTTAATACGTAGAGATGACTTTCCCCGAACGTATTGTTGACCTGAGCCACATGGCAAAGAATTTCCTTATTGGCCGTGTAGCAATAAAAAAAGCTGACGGGATTGAAGACATGTCCCAGAAAACGCGCCGACGTGATCAGTACGACGCGGGCCACTTTTTGGGGATCCACGCACGCCGCCGTTAATTGACGAAAGAGCTTTTCTTTGATCGGGGCGGAACCGCGCTCGAGGTAGTCGGTGTCCCAAAGCGAAACGAGATTCCATCGGTTGCGGCTGAAGAAAGGGATCTGGCGTTCCAGAGTTTCCAGTTCATCGAGATCAAACGAAAAGAAGTAAACGGGATAAGTAAAGCGATGGTCCGTGGGCTGGACTCTGGCGTGCATGACATGACCCGTAAAAAGATTTGAATTCATAATGAAATCCCAAAATGTGAAACGACCTGCAAAGCCGATTTTACCGCATCTTCATGAAATCCGTACCCAAAATAACTGCCGCAAAAAAAGGTCCGGTTTTTTCCGTTTAGTTCGGGTAATGATTTCTGACTTTCCAGACTTTCTCGGGTATAGCAGGGATGCGTGTAGAGCATGCGTCGGATGACTTTATTTTCCGGAAAAGCCTGGCGGCGATTGAGCGTGACAAAATACGATTGCCTGGTTTTCAGATTTTGCAGGCGGTTCATGTGATAGGTCAGACTGACGCGGTTGTCATCCGGGCAACCGGGTTCGATTAAATAATTCCATGACGCCCAGGCGTTTTTTCGTTTCGGCATCGCCGATTCGTCGGTGTGCAGCACCGTTTCATTTCTTGTGTACCGCCAAACGCCTAAAAGTTTTCGTTCGTCGGGCGAGGGGTTTTTGAGCAGCGGCAACGCCTGGTCCGCGTGCGTGGCGATTACGATATAATCGAAGCGGCGTTCCTTTCCTGACTTTTCTCGCAAAAGGATGGCGTCCTGGGATCTTTCGATCGTTTCAATGTCGATGGCGGTGTTCATTTCACCGCGGAAATCTTTTTTCATTTTTTCAATGTAGCTTCGGCTTCCGCCTGGAATGGTAAGCCAGTGGGGCCGGTCTTTGAGTGCAAGTAAACCATGGTTATAAAAGAAGCGCAGGAAAGTGGCCGCCGGAAATTTCATCATTTCTCCGGGGGGAGTGGACCAGATGGCGGCTCCCATGGGGAGCAGGTAATTTCGTTTAAAGGTTTCATTCAGCCGGTGTTTTTCGAGGTATTCCCCAAGCGTTTGATTCCCCACGGTGCCGGCCTCCAGGTCGCGAACGGCTTCGCGATTAAACCGCAGAATGCCGGCAACCAGCCCATAAAAAGCCGGACGCAGCAGATTGGACGGTTGGGCCAACAGACCTCGGGGGACATAGCTGGAATATTCAAAGTCGCCGGCGCGGCTGAAGCTGAAGGACATATCGCTCGGTTGGCCCTGAATGTCCAGACGCTCAAGCAGACGGATAAACTGGGGGTAATTGCGCGGATTATAGACAATAAAACCGGTATCGACCGGGGTGCCCGCATCGGGGCCGTCCGGGATACAAACGGTGTGAGTATGACCGCCGAGGCGTGTATCTCGTTCCAGCAGGGTCACCTGGTGGTGGGGATCAAGAAGCCAGGCAGCGGTGAGTCCTGCCACACCGCTGCCGACAACTGCAATTTTGAGGTTTCTTCTATCTTCTTTCAATGGGCCCAGATACGATATAGGGACTAATTAGATGTAGATGCAACTATATCGAAGTATAGCATGCGTTGTAGGGGTGTCAAGTCGAAAGCCGAAAGCCCGCCTTGGGGCTGGTCATCCCGGACAAATGGTTGTAAGATGCCATCTTTTAAACGAAGGAGGGTTCCATGGAATCTTTAACTATTTATCAGAAGCCCACTTGTACCACATGCCGCCAGGTGGCGGCCATCCTGAAGGACGAAAAAATTCCGCATGAGCTTGTGAATTATTATGTGGAACCGTTGTCGGAAAGTAAGATCAAGGATTTGCTAAAAAAAATGGGAATGCCGGCGCAGGAATTGCTTCGAAAGAAGGAAGCGGTTTATAAGGAACTGGGTCTGGATAAAAAAGATGTACCGGAAAGCGAATTGATTCGCCTGATGGCGAAGCATCCGGATCTGATCCAGCGGCCGATTGTGGAGCGGGGGAAAAAGGCCATTCTGGCACGCCCTTCCGAAAGACTGCGGGAAATTCTCAAATAATCCAGAGCTTGCGCCGGATGCTATAATAGGACGCAAATTTTAAATTCTGACAGGAGAGCAGTTTAGATGAATGATATTACAAAAGAAATGAACGACTATCGCGAATCGATCCGGCGCTACCGGGCGCGCGAAATCGGCGAAGTCAAAATGCAGAAAATCCGGCTTCAGGTTGGTACGTACCACCAGCGGCAGGACGGCGTCCAGATGCAGCGTATCAAGTTTCCGGGCGGCCGCATCAGTTCACTCCAGCTCAAAAAGCTGGCGGAACTCTCTGACCAGTTTGCCACCGGTTTTATTCATTTTACAACGCGTGAAGATGCCCAGCTTTATTACCTCAAACTCGAAGACTGCCCGGATTTAATGCTCGGTCTTGCGTCGGTTGGGATTACGACCCGCGAGGCTTGCGGAAACACCGTGCGGAATATCACCGCTTCCTACCGCTCCGGTATGGCGGCTAATGAAGTGTTTGATGTATTTCCTTATGCGGAAGCGATGTACCGTTTTCTGGTACGGAATAAATACAATCAGGTTATGGGAAGAAAATTCAAAATTGCGTTTGAGAGTACCCCGGTAGATCTTTCGGGATTGCTCTTCCACGATCTGGGTTTTCAGGCCGTGATTCGCAATGGCCGCCGCGGTTTCCGGACCTACGTTGGAGGCGGGCTGGGCGGCGTCCCGGCGCTTGGGCATTTGTATTCGGAGTTTCTTCCCGAGGAAGAGATGATGAATCTGGCTGCGGCGACGGTCCGTGTATTTGACCGGTACGGAGAGCGAAAAAACCGTATGGCGGCGCGGATGAAATTCCTGATCCGGAAATGGGGCTGGGAAAAATTTGTTGAAGCCTTGGAAAAAGAAAGACAAGCGGTGCGCCTGCCGGCCAGTGTGAATGATTATCTCAAGGAAGCGCACAAAGAAGAACCGGTTCCGGCTTTGCCCGGTAACCTGCCGGCGAATCCATCCGGTCTGGAAGCACAACCTGCTTATCAGGCCTGGAAGCGGGATTCTCTTGTTCTTCATAAAGCCGCGGGATATTGCGGCATCAATGTCCGTCTGCGGCTTGGCGATTTGACCAGTGATAAAGCCATCCGGCTGGCCGGGATTGCCGAAATTTTTTCACGCGGTCAGCTTCGCATTACGGTCGATCAGAATCTGTTTCTGCCTTGGGTTCCGGGAAAAGCACTGCCAGCGCTTTTCGAGGCATTGAATGAAATCGGCCTGGCCGAAGCCGGGGTGGAGACGATGGATGATACGACGACTTGTCCGGGAGCGGATACCTGCCGCCTCGGAATTACGTCGGCGAAAGGTCTGGGTGCCAGTGTGTCCGATGCCCTCAATAATGGCATGGGAAAATACCGTGAACTTTCACGGAAGGTCCGTGTAAAAGTTTCTGGATGTCCGAATGGATGCGCCCAGCACACAATTGCTGAAATCGGCTTTCAGGGAGCGGCTTTATCCAAAGACGGGAAAACCGTGCCTGCACATGAACTTTTTGTCGGCGGCAAAATGGCGGTCGATGAGACGCGGTTTGGTATGCGCGTCGGTAAAGTGCCGGCCAAAAATGGGCCGAAAGTTGTGGCAGCGCTGATGAAGCTGTATTCGGAAGAAAAGCAGGAAGGAGAAATCTTCAGTGACTGTATGGCGCGGGTTGGAAAAGAAAAAATCCAGGAGGTTATCGCGCCGTTCCAGGAAATCCCGGCTTTTGATGCCGATCCTTCATTTTATGATGACTGGGGCCATGAAAACGAAAAGTTTTCGATTCGTACCGGGATTAAAGGCGAGTGCGCCGGAGCAACGGTGCAGGAAGTGGCGCCGGTGATGGAGACCGCCCGTGAAAAGCTGACGCAGGCGGAAGCCTTTCTCACGCATAAAGAATATGCCAATGCCCAGATTGAAGCTTATGAAGCGATGGCGTCGGCGGCCCGGGTGCCGCTCTATGCGCGTCTGATCGATCCTTTCACTTCCGAACAATGCCTTTGGGAATTCGAGAATATCTTTGTCCGTTCCGGTGAAACGGATGAGAGCTGGCTCGATATGTCCGAGACGCTGGAGCGGGAAAAGAAGGCAGCCCCTTCAGCAGAGCAAGCCTCCGGTCTGATTGCGCGGGCTAAGGAATTTATCGCGCTGGCCGAAACCCTTCATGCCGGGATTTTGCAGGCGACCGCCCGCAAATAAACGTTCCGGGTTTCTTGAAAAGCGGCTCCTTCGGAGCTACGCTTTAGGGGGAGGACCTGAATGCCCGCATTACCCACATTCCGTCTGCAAATTGTCAGCCTGCAAAAAATGATTTTTGATGCCGATGTGGATCACGTACATCTCTTCGGCGATGAAGGCGAATACGATCTGCTTGCGTTTCATTATCCCTTGATGGGCGCGCTGCCCGAAGGCGAAGTGCAGATTCGGGGGCATGACAGCATCTGGATCCGTTCCGGCGTTATTTTGTTCCGCGATAACCGGTGTACGATTATCTGTGAGGCGGATCAAAAAAGCCGCACGCAGGGAGTGTCGTGGAGTGATTTAACGCTGCAGGATGATGGCAGCGTGCAGAAAAAGGATTAAGCCCGCGGGGCAGGGGAGTGAATCTGCGCGTCGTGACGCGATTCAAAGGTGCTTATCTTTTTCTCGTATTGCAGCGTCGTGCCGATATCATCCAGCCCGTGAATCAGGCGGTTCTTCATCGCCGGATCAATTTCAAAGTGAAATGAAATTTCCTCGTCCAGATGCAAAATAACCCGCTGTTCATGCAGGTCCACCGTTGCTTCCAGGCCCTCAAACCGTTCGACCATTTCAAAAATTTCATTCACTTCCGATTCGGATAATTCCACTGTTAATAATCCGTTTTTCAGACTGTTGTTGCGGAAGATGTCGGCAAATCCGGGAATGCGATTGCCGTCGTGACTGTCTTTCGAAGGTGCGATGACGGCCCGGAATCCGTATTGTTGCACTGCCCAGACAGCATGTTCGCGGCTGGAGCCGCAGCCGAAATTATTGCGCGCCACGAGAATCGAGCTGTTTTGAAACCGGGTCTGGTTAAGAGGGAAGTCGGGATTCGGTTTTCCTTCTGCCGTGAAACGCCAGTCGTAGAAAAGATGCTCGCCGAAGCCGGTGCGCTTGATCGATTTCAGGAACTGCTTGGCAATGATTTGATCGGTATCAACATTCGCCGTATCCAGTAAGGCGATTTTTCCGCGGTGTGTCGTAAAAGCTTCCATGATTAGCTCCAGTTTCTGATATCGACAAAGTGGCCGGCGACCGCTGCCGCGGCAGCCATTTCCGGACTCACCAGATGGGTGCGTCCGCCTTTTCCCTGGCGGCCCTCAAAATTCCGGTTGGATGTGGAGGCGCAGCGTTCCCCCGGGCTTAACTGGTCCGGATTCATCGCAAGACACATACTGCAGCCCGCTTCGCGCCATTCGCAGCCGGCTTCCAGAAAAATTTCATGCAATCCTTCGGTTTCGGCCTGATGGCGCACGTGCTGAGAGCCGGGGACCACGAGCACGCGCTTTGCTTTTACCTTTTTGCCTTTCAGGACCGCCGCCGCCGCGCGCAGGTCTTCAATGCGCGCATTGGTGCAGCTGCCGATAAAAATGGTGTCGACCGGAATATCCACAATGGGGGTTCCCGGACGCAATCCCATATAGGCCAGCGCCTGTTCCATATCTTTTTTGCTGTAGCCGGGCAGATCACCGGGCCCCGGAATTTTACCCGTGACATCCATGACCATGCCGGGGTTGGTTCCCCAGGTCACTTGAGGCGCGACATCGGGCGCATGGATTTTAATTTCCCGATCATAAGCCGCGTCGGGATCGCTGGGAAGCTTGCGCCATTGGGCGATCGCTTTTTCCAGCGCATCGCCTGAAGGAGCGTAAGGCCGCATCTGCTTGCGGAAATATTCGAAGGTAATTTCATCCGGGGCAATCAGGCCGGCGCGTGCCCCGGCTTCGATGGACATATTGCACATCGTCATCCGGGCTTCCATGGAAAGGCTGCGAACGGCTTCGCCGCAATATTCAAACACATGTCCCGTTCCGCCGGCGGTGCCGATCAGACCGATGAGTTTAAGGATCAGATCTTTGGCGTTTACGGGCGCAACCGGTTTACCTGTGAATTCAACTTTGAAATTTTTTGGCCGCTTTTGAATAAGACACTGTGTGGCCAGTACATGCTCCACTTCGGATGTACCGATGCCGAAGGCAAGAGCCCCGAAGGCTCCATGGGTGGACGTATGCGAATCGCCGCAGACAATCGTGCTGCCCGGAACCGTCAGGCCAAGTTCCGGGCCGATGATATGAACGATCCCCTGGCGTTCATCCTGCAAATCAAACAAGGTCACTCCAAAGTCGGCACAATTTCGGGAAAGTGCTTCCATCTGCGCTTTGGAAATAGGATCGCGAATGACCATGCGCTCGACGGTGGGCACATTGTGATCCATGGTCGCGAAGGTGAGGTCCGGACGGCGGACCTTGCGGCCCGTCAGGCGCAGTCCTTCAAAGGCCTGCGGACTGGTTACTTCATGGATGAGGTGCCGGTCGATATAAATCAGAGTCAGGCCGTCGATATTTTCGACGACGTGATTTTCCCAGATTTTGTCAAATAATGTCTTTCCCAAGTTCTTTTCCTTTTATCTTTTGGCGGTCCGGAAAAAGCTAGATGCTTTTCAATTCCTTGACGAGGCCGTCGAGCATGGCCTTGGCATCGCCGTAGAGCATCATGGTCTTATCATTTTCGAAGAGAGGATTTTTGATGCCGGCAAATCCCGGACTGAGGCTTCGCTTGATGACAATGATACTGCGTGCTTTATCGACATTCAAGATGGGCATGCCATAAATCGGACTGCCGGGTTCGTTGCGGGCCGCCGGATTGGTGACGTCATTGGCACCGACGACAATTACCGCATCTGCGCGCTCAAATTCCGCATTGATCTCATCCATTTCAAATAACTGGTCATAGGGGACTTCGGCTTCGGCCAGCAGCACGTTCATATGCCCTGGCATGCGGCCGGCGACGGGATGAATGGCATACTTCACCGTCGTTCCTTTTTTCTGCAGGACTTCCGCGAGTTCCTTCAGACTGTGCTGCGCCCGGGAAACGGCGAGCCCATAGCCGGGAACCATAATGACAAGCCCTGAGCCATCCAGAATCATGGAAGTTTCTTCGGGCGTTGTGCTTTTCACATTCACGTAATCCCGGGAGCCGCCCTGACTGCCGGCGGCGGGGGCTTCGATTTTACCGAAAGCGCCGAACATGACATTGGCCAGAGACCGGTTCATGGCCCGGCACATGATCTGGGTCAGAATCAATCCCGCGGCTCCGACCAGGGAACCGCTGACGATGAGCACTTTATTCAGCAGCACAAAACCGGTCATGGCGGCGGCCACGCCGGAGAAAGAATTCAAAAGCGAAATAATGACCGGCATATCCGCCCCGCCGATGGGCAGCACCATCAGTACGCCGAGGAGAAGGGAAAGTCCAAGCAAAGAACCAAAAACCAGACTGTCTTCGGGCTTCAAAACGACGATGACGCCAAGTCCAATGGAGCCCGCGGCAATCAACAGGTTCGAAATATTTTGAAGGGGGTAGGTGAGTGGCTGGGAATAAATAAATCCCTGCAGTTTTCCGAATGCAATGAAACTGCCTGAGAATGTGACGGCGCCGATCAAGGTGCCCAGCACCACGGTGATGAGCATAAAAAGTGGCATGTCCGGTGTGCGCAGCAACGCCGCCCAGGAAACCAGCGCCGATGCCAGTCCGCCGAAGCCATTGAAAATGGCCACCATTTGCGGCATGGCGGTCATCTGAACCAGCTTCGCGGAAATGATGCCGATCACCGTGCCGGCGGCAATTGCAGCGAGAATCATGCCGAAGCGCGTCAACTGTGGATCGAGAAACGTGACGGCGACGGCGAGCAGCATGCCCAGAGCTGCCAGAAAGTTTCCACGGCGGGCTGTTTTGGGCGTGCTCATAAACTTAATGCCCAGAATGAAAAGCGAGGCGGCAATCAGATACGTGAAATCAGTCAAAAGATTCATGAATCGGTTAATCCTTGCGTTTGAACATGCGCAGCATGCGGTCGGTCACGGCAAAACCGCCAATGACGTTGACCGTCGCGAATACAATGGCGGCAATGCCGAGATAAAAAGCGAGATCATTCATTTCTCCGGCGGACGCCGTGATAGCGCCGACCAGCACAATTCCGGAAATGGCATTGGCGCCCGACATCAGCGGGGTGTGCAAGGTGGGCGGCACCTTGGAAATCACTTCAAAGCCGACGAAACAGGCCAGAACGAAAACAAATAAGGCGACCATCAGAGGTTCCATAATCAGCTCTCCTTAATCTGAGGCAGGCGCGCTGAATCCGTGCAAAGGGCGCCTTTAATGACTTCATCTTCCAGATTCAGAACCAGGGTTTTCTTTTTCCAGATTTCGGAAAGAAAATTCCAGAGATTGCGGGCATAAAGCTGGCTCGCGTGAAAAGCGACGCGGCTGGGCAAATCCGTGTAACCCAGGATGGTAACCCCGTGGACCTGAATTTCCTTATCCTTCTGCGTCAGGGCGCAGTTGCCGCCGGTTTCCGCGGCCAGATCGACAATGACCGAACCCATGCGCATTTCCTTGACGACGTCTTCCGGAACCAGAAGCGGCGCCGGCTTGCCGGGAATCAGAGCCGTGGTAATCACGATGTCGGCTTCACGGGCATGCCGCCCGATCAATTCCATTTCCTTGCGGTGGGACTCTTCCGAAAGTTCTTTGGCGTAACCGCCCTGATCTTCGGCTTGTTCGATTTCAAGCGAAAGAAATTTTCCGCCCAGACTTTCCACCTGTTCCTTGACGACGGGGCGGGTATCAAAGGCTTCGACGACAGCACCCAACCGCTTGGCGGTGGCAATAGCCTGCAGTCCCGCAACACCGGCCCCGAGAATCAAAACTCTCGCCGGTGTAATGGTGCCAGCGGCCGTCATCAACAGCAGCATGAGTTTCGGCATCCGGTCGG
>CAZGID010000081.1:0-10109 GCA_964526065.1 uncultured bacterium | reverse complement strand
GGCAGCTGCACATTGACCGACCGCCGGGGGAAAGTGAAGGGCATTTTTACGGACGGAGATTTCCGCCGCCATGTGCGTCGCAGCGGCGAGAGTATTCTGGATCAGCCGGTGGCGCGATTTGCCACTTTAAATCCAATGACCATTTCTCAAGACCGGATGGCCGCCGAGGCGGTGCATCTTCTCAAGTCCAAAAAGATCGACGAACTTCCAGTGGTGGATGAAAAAGGCCGGGCCGTTGGTTTGCTGGATGTTCAGGATCTCTTAAAAGCAGGATTTGTTTGATGGCCAAGCGAAAGCTTTATCGTTATCCCGTTTATCTGCTCGCGCGCACCGGGGCCGCACTTCTGGCGGCGCTGCCGCGGCCGGTTTTGATGTTGGTTGGGCGTTACGCCGGCCGTGCGGCTTATCATCTTATTTCCCGTCAAAGAAACCGTGCGCTCGAAAATCTTCGCAAGGCTTACGGGAGTGAAAAATCTCAGGAAGAAATTGAGCGCATTGCAAAAAAGTCTTTCGAGCATCTGACCCTGACGGCACTGGAATTGCTTAAATTCCCCGGGCTGACGTGGAATAAGGCATCCCGGATGATTGACGCAGGAAGGGCGTTTGAAACCTATCATGATTTGCTCAAAGAAGGGCATGGATTGATTTCGCTTACGGCCCACATCGGAAACTGGGAATTGCTGGCGGGATCGTTTGTCTTGAGCGGAACGTGTTCGGGAGCCGTCGTTGCCCGGCGCATTTATTTTGAACCTTATAACCGCTGGATCATGGGCCTGCGTGCGGCAATCGGGCTTCCGACGCTTTACCGGGACGGATCCGCAAAAGAGCTCATCGGCATTTTGCGCCGGAACGAAGTGATTGGTTTGTTGCCGGACCAGGATATGGACAGTTTGAAAGGCGTCTTCGTGGATTATTTCGGCCGCTCTGCCTATACGCCGGAAGCGCCGGTCCGCATGGCGTTGGCGACAGGCGCGCCGATCGTCACCAATTTCCTTATCCGCCAGCCGGATAACCGCTATCGCATCGTGATCGGCGGAGTGATTCGTCCTCGAATCCGGACCACTCGGGATGAGGCCATTCAGGAATATACCCAGGAATGGTCCCGCCAGTTTGAAGCCGTGATCCGTCAATATCCCGAGCAATGGGCCTGGATGCACGACCGCTGGAAAACCCGGCCGGTCGAAAGCCGGATGGAACCATCCGGAGATTCGTATCTGGCCCGGACGGGTTAAACATTTGGAATCGATGAGAATCTGGCCTATGTGGAAACGTATCACTTTTGTTGTTTTTCTCTTTGTTCTTCTTTATACCGGCATGATTCAGCTGCAGGTATTCCGGGGCCGTTTTGCCTCGAATGAGGAAACCGAAGAAAAGAGTGGGACGCCCAGTCATAAGGTTTATTCATTTTCGTTTTCCAAATACAGCAATGACGGCGAAAAGGAACTTGAGATCGAAGGCGACTCGGCCAACATTCTTGCTAAAACCGTCAATCTCATGAATGTCGTCGCTAAAGCGTATGCCCAGGAAGTGCCGGTCACGATTACCGCGGACGAGGGGTACTATGACCGGGCCCGGGAAAAGGTGCATTTTCAGAAGAATGTGGTGGCGACGACAGAAGACGGAGCCCGTTTGCTGACGGACGAACTTGATATTCATCCCGAAACGCGCGTGATGGAGACCGAAGCGCCGGCCGAGGTTAAAAAAGAAAACATCAACATTGATGGGCTGGGTGCGCACGGAGATTCCCGGATGAAAAAAGTAAAATTCAAAAAAAATGTCCGGGTCGTGATTCAGAATCAGGGCGGCGAATTTCAGTCGAATTCACCGACGGTGATTACCTGCGACGGCCCTCTCGTTATTGATTACGAGCAGAATATTGCGCACTTTCAGGATAATGTCATTTCCGAAGATGCGCGCGGGCGATTGTTGGCGGACCGCATGGATGTTTATTACAATAAGGAACAAAAGGGCGTTTCAAAAATTATTGCGATGGGAAATGTAATCATTGAGAATCCGGACGGAAACCGGACTTACAGCGATCATGTGGTGTATCTGGCGGAGGAAGGCCGGATTATTTTGGGCGGAGATTCCGAAGGACTTTACTACGGCGGCGACGCTGAAGGTTTGCCAGGAGGGCTTTGATATGCATCTGCTTGAGACACGCCTGCTTAAAAAATCTTACAAAAGCCGTACGGTCGTGGATGGAATCAGCATTCACATCGATCGGGGAGAGATTGTGGGCTTGCTCGGGCCCAATGGCGCGGGAAAAACGACTACCTTCTATATGGTGGTTGGTGTCATTCGCCCCGATGCGGGTGAAATTGTTTTCCGCGGAGAAAACATTACCGGCCTGCCCATGTATCAGCGTGCGCGGCTGGGTATTGGGTATCTTTCCCAGGAGCCGTCGATTTTTCGCAAGCTGACGGTTGAAGAAAACATTATGGCCATTCTCGAAACGCTCGATATTCCGCAGAAGGAAAGGGACAAGCGGCTCAAACGGCTTCTGGATGATCTGGATATCGCCTATGTCGCGAAAAGTAAAGCCTATACCTTGTCGGGTGGCGAACGGCGGCGCCTGGAGATTACCCGGGCCCTGGTTACAAATCCGTCTCTGATTCTGCTCGATGAACCTTTCAGCGGGGTCGACCCTATCGCTGTCTTTGAAGTGCAGAAAATTCTTCAGAAACTTAAATCACAAGGCCTCAGTATTTTGCTGACGGATCACAGTGTGCGTGAAACGCTTTCGATTACGGACCGTTCTTACCTGGTTTGTGATGGGAAAATCGAGGTTGCCGGTTCTTCCGAATTTCTGGCCTCCGATCCCAAAGCGCGTGAAATTTATCTAGGCGAACGTTTTACGCTGGCATAAGAGAAAACAGGAGAAAGGACTCATGGATATCAGTTTTGCGGGAAAGAATATTGCTGTAACCGGAGGAATCAAAGAGCATTTGAATGAAAAACTGGGCCGGTTCGTCCGGTACGTGCCGCGTTTGGTAGAAGCGCATGTGGTGCTCAAAAAGGAAAAGTATATTTACGAAGCCGAAATCACGGTTTTGGGAAAAAATCTTCACGTTTTCGGAGACGGAAGAAGCAAGGAAAACATTTATACAGCGATCGATCTGAGTTGTGATCGCGTGGAAAAGCAGCTCAAAAAAATTCGCGGGAAAGCCAAATCCCACAAAGGATCCAAGGCGGTTTCAGCCGCGCGCGGTGAGCTGGCTGAAAAACTGAATCAGCCGGCGCGGACCGAGAATCCGCGGCGCAAGCCCCGCATTGTGCCGGTCGAGGATTATGATGTCAAACCGATGGCGGTAGAAGAAGCGCACCTCCAGCTTGGTATAGGCAGTCAGGATTTTCTGGTTTTTATGAATGCCGAAACGCAGAAAGTGAATGTGATTTACCGCCGCAAGGACGGGCATCACGGTTTGATTGAACCGGTTTACTGATTTTTAAAAGCAAAAGAAAGGGAGAAAGTGGAGGAATGAAAAATAATGAAAATAACTGAGTTTCTAGATAAACGTGGAATCAAAATTGGAATCGAAGCGACAGAGAAAGAAGATGTTCTGGAAGAGCTTGTTGATGTGCTGACCCAGGTCAAAGAAGTTGGCGACCGGAAAAGCATTGTTCGGGCTCTGGTCGAACGCGAAAGTCTGGGTTCTACCGGTATTGGACAGGGCATTGCTATCCCGCACGGAAAATCCGACCGGATGGACAGCATTGTTGCGGTTCTCGGAATCAGCCAGAAGGGCGTGAATTTCGAGGCGCTGGACGGCGAGCCGGTTTATATTTTCTTTCTCCTGGTGGCGCCTAAAGATACGGCAGGCCCCCACTTGAAAGCGTTGGCCCAGATTTCCCGCCTTCTGCGCGATTCCTACTTTTGTGAACTGTTGAAGCGTTGCAAAACCGCTGATGAAGTTTACGAACTGATCAAGCGGGAAGAAGACAAGAAGCACTGATTGATGCAGCGGTAAGGCAGACAATCTGCCGCCGCGGAGACGCTTATGCAGTTTTTCAAATGGTTTTATCCGGGGATTGGTATCAAGCGATGGGTCATTCTCTGCCTGTTAGGGCTCGGATTGATGGTGGTCGTTGCTTTGATGGCGGTTCGCACTCTTTCGGAAAGCAGTATCATGCTGGCTTCCGTGGCGACGGCAACGCTTATCTTCGGTCTCTTCATGGTTTATACCGCGATCAAGAACATGGTTCGCATCTTCATCCGTACCCTCATGCCGAATGACAAAGATCATCCTCTGGTGGATCTGGTCTATCAACGGAGACAGAATGAATCCCTGTTGCGTGGTCCGCGGGTCGTGGTTGTGGGCGGCGGGACCGGGCTCAGCGCCCTGCTTGCCGGCGTTAAGCTTTTTACCGGGAACATTACGGCGATTGTGACCGTGACGGATACGGGCGGAAGTTCCGGCCGCTTGCGTGATGAAATGGATATGCTGCCCCCCGGCGATATCCGGAACTGTCTGGTTGCTTTGGCGGATGCCGGTCCGTTGATTCGCGATTTGTTTCAATACCGGTTTGAGGTGGGGGAAGGACTTAAAGGGCATAGTTTCGGAAATCTTTTTATTACGGCGCTTTCAAAAGTTACCGGAGATTTTGAAAAAGCGATTGCCGAATCCAGCAAAGTTTTGAACATTCGCGGACGCGTAATGCCTTCGACGCTCGCCAAGGTGACGCTGGTCGGGGAATTTGTCGATGGCACCATTGTAGAAGGGGAAACCAATATTACCGAAATGCAAAAGCCGCTGCGCAATATCCGGTTAAAGCCCGATGACTGCCGTGCCTGTCCGGAAGCGCTCGATGCGATTGAGAATGCCGATCTGATTTTACTCGGGCCCGGGAGCCTTTATACCAGTATTCTCCCGAATTTGTTAATTCATGAAATCCATAATGCCATTTTGCGAGCGGATGCTTATAAGGCTTATGTGGCAAACGTCATGACACAGCCCGGAGAGACGGATGAGTTCTCGACGTGGGATCATTTGCGGGTTTTAATCGAGCACACGGACCCGCGCATTATCAATGCCTGTTTTGTCAATGTGCAGCCCATTCCCGATAAACTGATCTCCAAGTACCAGGAGAAAGGTGCTGTCCCGGTCGAATTGGATCTGGATGTGATCCGTGCCAAAGGGTATGAGGTTGTGGAGGGGGAAATTTTGAAGCTGGACGGTCAGGTTCGACATGAACCAGAACTGCTCGCCCGGCTGATTTTTGATCATTATTTTAAGATTGTAAAAATGAGCAAGGTTTGATTATGACGGATTCATCGAATAATAAGAAAAGAGTTGTGGAAAAGAAAGTGACGATTAACAACAAACTGGGTTTGCATGCCCGTCCGGCGGCCTTATTTGTCCAGACCGCCAACCGTTTTCAGGCGGATGTGGAAGTTCGCAAGGGCCGTGAAAAAGTGAACGGGAAATCGATTATGGGCATTATGACGCTCGCCGCCGGTAAGGGGACAGCCATCACGATTCGGGCCGAAGGGCCGGATGCCCAGCGGGCGGTTGCCGAACTGGCCAAACTCGTGGGTTCGGATTTCGGAGAGTAACTTATGGCGGACCATGCGGCTGAAAATCCGAAAAAGATGAAACGGCTGAAGGGGATTCCCGTTTCACCCGGTTTTGTCATGGGAAAAGCGCTGGTCCTTCACAATGCCGACCATTTTGAAGTGCCTTTTCGCACGGTGCCGAAAGAGAACATTCCGCACGAAATTGCGCGGTTTGAAGATGCGATTACCCGGACGCGGGCCGAAATTCTGGGAATCCGGAAAAAATTGACGGCTCAAATGGGCCGGGAACACTCTGACATCTTTAATGCGCATCTCCTGATTCTCGAAGACCGGACTTTGATTGAAGATGTCATTGCACAGATCAAAGAGAACTGCGCAACGGCGGATTCGGCCTTCTCGACGGTCGTTAAGCGCTATTTTGAAGCATTTTCTAACATCGATGATGAATATCTCCGTGAAAGAATTTCTGACATCCGGGATGTTGGCCGGCGATTGCTGCAAAATCTGGGCGGCGAAGAACGCTCGCGGCTTGATAATCTTAAAGAGGATGTGGTTTTGATTGCGCACGACTTGTCGCCTTCCGATACGGCTATGATGAACCGCGAAAAGGTTCTGGCTTTTATTACCGAAGTCGGCGGGCCAACATCGCATACGGCCATTCTGGGACGCTCTCTGGAAATCCCCGCGGTCGTCGGGGTTGATAAGGTTACAGGCAGTATCAAGACGGGCGATGTCATTGCGGTCGATGGTACGCATGGCGAAGTCATCGTCAATCCGGACGAAAGCGCCATCGAAGAGGCCACCCGCCTTGAGCGACGCTTCACAGAGCTGGTCAGCGAGCTGGATAAGCTGCGCACGCTGCCGGCGGAAACTACGGATGGGAAAAAGATAGTTCTGGCCGCTAATATTGAGTTTCCCGATGAAATTCCTTCGGTTATTTCACATGGAGCCGAGGGAATCGGATTGTACCGGACGGAATACTTTTATTTGAACCGTAAGGACCTGCCGACCGAAGAAGAGCAGTTCCAGGCTTATCTTCAGGTTGCGGAGAAAATGAAACCGCATGAAGTGATTGTGCGGACACTCGATCTGGGCGGCGATAAATTTTTATCGTCGCTGGACGTGCCACATGAAATGAATCCTTTCCTGGGATGGCGCGCGATCCGCTTTTGTTTAACCCGGACCGATATTTTTAAATCGCAGCTGCGCGCTATTTTACGGGCGAGTATCCATAACAATCTGAAAATCATGTACCCCATGATTTCTAATTTGAGCGAACTCAAACGGGCCAACGAAATTCTGCAGGAATGCCGGGAGGAGCTGGACCGGGAGGGGATTCCGTTTGACCATAACATCCCGGTCGGCGCGATGATCGAAATTCCGTCCGCGGCATTAACCAGCGATATTCTGGCGCGGGAAGCATCGTTTTTTTCCATCGGAACCAACGACCTTATTCAATATGCGCTTGCTGTCGATCGCGTGAATGAAAAGATTGCGTATTTATATGAACCGACGCATCCGGCTATCCTTAAACTGATCCGTCTGGTCGTGCAAAACGGCCATGCGGCAAGCCGGTGGGTCGGATGCTGCGGCGAAATGGCGGGGGATCCCGAAGTCGCGCTCATTCTAATCGGTATCGGTATTGATGAAATCAGCGCCAGCCCGATCATTTTGCCTAAAATTAAGAAAGTAATTCGCTCGGTGAGTTATCAGCAGGCGAAGGTGATCGCCGAGCGCGCACTGGAATTTGATACAGGAGAAGAAGTCCGCCAGTATGTGCTCGCCGAAATGAAGAAGATTTCGGCGGAACTGGTGGAAGAATAACACGCGGTTCCGGCCGTCAAGAGGAAGGAGAATCTATGAAAGTCGTTTTACTTTGTGCGGGATACGCGACTCGCCTTTATCCTCTGACTGAAAACCAACCCAAGCCTTTGCTGCCTGTCGCAGGGCGGCCGATTCTCGAATACATTCTCGATCGATTGAAGCGCGTCGAAGCGCTGGATCAGGTCATCATCGTAACCAACCACAAGTTTGCCGGGCATTTTAAACGCTGGGCCGAGACGCTGGATTATCCCTGGCCGGTCGACACCGTGGATGATCAGACGACGTCCAATGAAGACCGCCTTGGGGCGATTGGGGATCTGAAATTTGCGCTGGATCAGCAGAAAGTCGGGGAAGAAGATGTCGTCGTCATTGCCGGCGACAATTTGTTTGATTTTGACCTGGAAAAGTTTGTGGATTTCGGCCAGAAGCACCGGCCGCATGGGGTCATTGCTGCCTATGATGTGAAGGATTTGAAGCTGGCGAGTCAGTACGGCTTGCTTAAAATGGCCCCGGATGGGCGGGTTCAACAGTTCCTTGAAAAGCCGAAAGACCCCCCGACTACACTGGCTTCCTGCGGGCTTTACTGGCTGCCCCGGGAAACACGCCTTTTGCTTGACAGATATTTGGAGGGCGGCCATAATGCAGACCAGCCGGGCCACTATATGCGGTGGCTGGCTGAAACGATCGGTCTATACGGAGTAGCTTTAAAGGGGCGCTGGTACGATATCGGCGATCTTGAATCCTACAAGAAAGCTGATGCCCTTTTCCTCGAACTCCAGAAAAAATCCTGAAAGGAATTTCCGCTAATGACAAAAGAACGCCTGCTTTTTACCTCCGAATCGGTATCCGAAGGACACCCGGATAAAATTTGTGACCAGCTTTCTGATGCCATTCTAGATGCGCTTCTGGAAAAGGATCCCAAGTCGCGTGTCGCATGTGAATGCCTGGTGACCACCGGTACGGTTTTTGTCAGCGGGGAAATCACGAGTGAAGCCTATGTGGATGTGCCGCAAATCGTACGCGGTGTCATCCGCCGGATCGGCTATACGAATGCCGAGTATGGATTCGATTATAAAACCTGCGGCATTATCACCGCCATTCAACAGCAGTCTCCCGACATTGCCATGGGCGTGGATACAGGCGGCGCCGGAGATCAGGGGATGATGTTTGGATACGCCAGTGATGAAACACCGGAATTGATGCCGATGCCGATTGTGCTGGCCCACCGGATTGTGAAATATCTCGCGGATATCCGCAAGAAAGGTCAGCTTCCTTATTTACGTCCGGACAGCAAGAGCCAGGTGACGGTGGAATATGACGGGGATCGCCCGGTTCGGGTGGATGCGGTCGTATTGAGTTCACAGCATGATGGCGATGTTTCTCTGGAGCAGATCTCGCAGGACCTGAAGGAAAAAGTGATCCGCAAGGTCATTCCGGCTGAAATGCTGGATGCCAAAACCCGCATTTACATTAATCCGACAGGCCGTTTTGAAATTGGCGGACCGCACGGCGATACGGGACTTACGGGCCGTAAAATCATCGTCGATACCTATGGCGGTTTTTCGCGTCATGGCGGCGGGGCTTTCAGCGGTAAAGATCCTTCTAAGGTGGACCGCTCCGCGGCTTATTATGCTCGCTATGCGGCGAAAAACATTGTGGCCGCTGGTCTGGCGCGCCGTTGCGAACTGCAGGTTTCCTACGCCATCGGCGTGGCGGAACCGGTTTCGATCCTGATTGAAACTTTCGGGACGGCGGCGATTCCCGAAGAGAAGATTACCGAGGCGGTGCGGGAAGTTTTCGATTTCCGTCCGCGTGAAATCATCCGCCAGTTGGATCTGCTTCGCCCGCTTTATCAGGCGACGGCGGCTTACGGCCACTTCGGCCGGCTCGAGGAAAATTTCCCCTGGGAACGCCTCGACCGCGTCGCCGATTTAAAAAAAAAGTTAAATTTGAAGGACAATCCCGCTGAGGTCAAAATTTAATCATGCCGACGGCAAATACAGAAAGCAAAAAGGGAGTGGCGGCCATGCCTGAAAAGCAGGATTTCAAGGTGGCGGACCTTTCGCTCGCGGAATGGGGCCGTAAAGAAATTGAAATGGCCGAAAAGGAAATGCCGGGACTGATGGCCCTGCGTGAAACCTACGGCAAACAAAAGCCGCTTCGTGGTGCCCGGATTGCGGGTTGTCTTCACATGACGATTCAGACGGCGGTATTGATTGAAACGCTCATTGATCTGGGCGCTGAAATCCGCTGGTCATCCTGTAATATCTTTTCAACTCAGGATCATGCGGCAGCCGCTATCGCGGTCAAGGGAATTCCGGTTTTTGCCTGGAAAGGTGAAACCGAAGAAGAGTTTGTATGGTGCATCGAGCGGACCATTGAATGGCCCGACGGAAAAGGCCCCAACATGATTTTGGATGACGGCGGCGATCTGACCCGGATGATGCATGAAGAGCGCTATGCTCATTTGATGAAAGACATCAAAGGACTGAGTGAAGAAACTACTACCGGTGTCCACCAGTTGGAACGCATGGTGCGGGAAAAGACACTTCGGTGCCCGGCGATTAACGTGAATGATTCGGTGACAAAGTCCAAGTTTGATAACCTGTATGGCTGCCGGGAGTCCCTCGCGGATGGGATCAAGCGGGCGACCGATGTCATGGTGGCAGGTAAAGTGGTGGTGATTGCAGGATACGGCGATGTCGGCAAGGGATGTGCCCAATCCATGCGTGGTTTTGGGGCCCGCGTGATCATTACTGAAATTGAT
>CAZGID010000080.1:0-10210 GCA_964526065.1 uncultured bacterium | reverse complement strand
CGCGGGGCGGTTCCCCGGACAAATTGCAAGCAACGATGCTTTTCCGGTTAACCGGTCGGAGGCGCGCGATCCTTTAGCCATCAGTCCGCTCGATTCCGTTCTGATTACAGAACGGGATTTTGTCCCTCTTTTTAATCTGGAGCATGCCCGTTTTTATCGCGGTGTCTATCCCCATGATACGGACCGGCAAACATTAAAAGCCAATCTGGATCAATCCCTGCGCTTCGCCTATTACAGCCTCTTGCCCGAACTTCGCCAGCGGGCGAACGACTGGAAGGAACTGGATCAGGTGCGGGTCCTTGGAATCGGCACGGGTTCCGGACTTGATGCCTTGACCGTCTTGTTTCAGCTTCTTGATTTAAAAAGGATTCCGGCAATCGATATGGATTTGATCGATATTCGCGGGGAAGCTGTTCTTAATACGGCCGAGAACATTCAAAATTTCCTGCAGTTGTCCGGTTACCCCTATTCCCGGACGGATTTTCCTGGTCTGGTGGTGCTGAATTTGGGAGACCGCGGACAAATCCGAGTCCGGCAAGTGGAGGAAATGCAGGAGTTTTCGGATCTCGATGTCCGCGATGGATATCACTTGGTTTATTTTAATTCGCCGACAGTTGTTACCACCGATCGCGTTCCGGAAAGTATGAAGGCTTATGATATGGAAGAGCGGGTCTTTCTGCATTTGCTCGATGGTATGCCGGTTTTAATTCACCGGGATGGCGTGGGATTAATCGAAAACGATTCATTGTTTCATCCTTATGCCAAGACGACGGTGGAGGAATTGGGTATGGTGTTTGAACCGGCGACTATCCTGAATCCGAATGTACCATCCCGGGTTCTGTTCCGGCTGACGCAGGAATCCGGCCGATCCGAATCCCGTGATTCCATTGAATTCTTCCAGACCACGGTCGCGCGTCTTTCCGAGTATTCCGAACAGAAATTGCAAACAGCGCTGATGCTTTTGGAAGGCCAGGCGCCGGAAGAAGTGGATCCGATTACACTGACCGATGTGTTTCAGCGGGTCAGTGAACTTGAGAGTGAAGAGGATCGTTTGCAGGCGCTACGCCTGGCGCTGAAACAGCGCGAGGAGCGGGAACAGGCGGCCGAATTGTATGTCCGTGAAAATATGAAAGAAGTGGCCCGGACTTTAACGGATGCCATCAGCGAACATTTGATGTTTTTTGCTTCCGAATCGCCGATTCTTACGGCGAGCTCCTACGAAGATTTCGTTTACCGCTTCCGCGATCTTCCCGGCGGCATGCTGCGGGTTGAGATCGGTCTGCGGGATCCTCAGAGCGGAGGATGGCTTGAGGGTTATCTTTTTGAAGCTGAAATCGAACGGCCGGAATTGACGACAGCGGAATCCCTGACGGATCCCGAATTCCAGATTTTTCTGGGCCAGACTCTGGTGCGGGCCCGCATTAATCGCAAGATCCTTCTGGCGGATGAAAAGATCAAGGCCATGCCAGAACCGCAAATGACGGGCTCCTGGTTTCAAATGCCGTCAACGCCTGGAGGGGATGCGATTCCCGTATTGAAAATAAGCTATGAATCCGGCGGGGAATATTCTCTGGCTGAAAACCTGGCGCGGCAGGTGGTTTCTGCTCTCGAAAACTGGAACCGCGTTCAGGATGAATTGCAGACTCTGCGTGGGCGGGATCCGGAAGACATCATCCGTGAAAACCGCATTGAAACCGGAATGCCGGGAGATGACTTAAGCGTGCGAATCCGGTTTGCTTCCGGTCAAGAAGCCGGGGTCGATGTTGACCTCGCCCAGGCGGGGGATCAGACGCTGGATGTCGAACAGATCAATTCTCTTTTGGCCACGTTTCTGGCGGAAGGGCTGGAACGTCCCGAATCCCGCGAGGAGCAAATTAAAGCAAACCGGAGCATTCATGAGGAAGAACAGCGGCAAGCTCGAAACGTAAACATCCGCCTGGGCGTCGAGCAAGCGGTCAATGTTCGCGAGGCGCATTCGATTTTCCCGCTGATTTATCCGCTCCTTTCTGATCTTGAAGCCATTATTGCCGGCCGTAGTGAGAAGACACTGGAAGATTGGGAAAAGAAAGCGCGGGCTTCCTTGCGGGAGGAACTGGAGAACATACGGATTGAAATGGAACGCAAGGATTTTGCAAAAACGGCCGCTTATCTGGCCCGGCAGGCCGCCGGCACGGAGTTTGATTCATTTCTTTCCGGGTTGTTTGAAGACTGGATCGACCGGCGCTGGATGACGGAGGCCGATGGCATTCGGCTCACGGCCCGCATTCATGGTATATTTACGGGCGTCTTTGATCCGGTGGCGGAGCAGATTGCTTTTGAAGCACTGGGAATCGAACCGTGGTTTCTGGCTGAAGTGAACCGGCGGCTGGACCGGCTTGAAGATCCCGTGATTGAGAAATTGCATCTGGTGATGCACGTTCAATCCCCTGAAGTTCCCGACGGGCTGGCTGAAGGTCTGCGGGCGGCGCGTGAAGATTATACCGATCTGACCTTCCTTTATGATCCCGAAAGAACCACGCTGACGAAACAACTGGCGGACAGCGGTCTGGTATTCACGACGTCGGTGTACCGCGATCTGAAGCAGAACCTCGTCCCGCTGGCGGCGGAAATCCGCAAACTGCGCGAACGGGCGGGGCTGCGGGGCCAGGATCCGGCATTTGCTTTTGAGGAAGATGTGCTGGAAGCGCTTGGGTTGGACCTCGGACTCGATGCGATCGTCGCCGAAATCGGAGCTGTGCCCGAAGCCCAAAGGGAACTTCGGGTGACATTTATGCGCCTTGCCGTAAAAATTCTGCGTTACCTGAAGGCGGAAAAAATCCGGAAAACCGGGGAACCGCTGGCACTGCTGCGTCAATATCTGGATGCCGCGGACCTGGAATTCGTGTTGAATGCCTTTGATCTTTCCGGTACACCGCGCGCCCGGATACTTAGTCTGATCCAGTCATTCAAAACGCATCAGCAGTCCATGCAATCGGCTTAAACCGCGGCTTTCCAAGAAAACCGTTGTCAATTTGGAATCCCCATTGTATCTTCTTTTACAGGCATTATTTACATAGAAACTGGCAGGTAAGGGAGGGAACAATGAAGAATTATATTTTTGCCGGCATCACGATTGTGGTTTCCCTGTTTCTTCTTGTCTGGGTCGGTAACGAACTCCAGGGGAATGGCGCTTCTTTTGGAACCGATGCCCGGAAAAGCCGGGGCCCTGCACGCGCCCCCATTCAGATTATTGAGTACAGCGATTTTCAGTGTCCGGCCTGTGCCCGTGCCCAGCCCATTCTGGACCGCCTTCTTCAGGATTATGAAGGTAAAGTCCGGCTGACTTTCCGGCATTTTCCGCTGGCGGGCCACAAACTGGCCAAACCGGCGCATCAGGCCGCGGAATGTGCGGCGCGGCAGGGACAGTTTTGGGCTTATCATGACCGGTTGTATGCCGAGCAGGCAGCCTGGTCGCGGCTGGAAGATCCGACAGAAACTTTTCTTCGGTACGCGGAAGCCCTTGGGCTGAACATGGACAAGTTTGCCGTTTGTCTGGCGAGCGATGAAGTGGCGGCGGATATTTTTGCCGAAAAAGAAGAAGGCACCGCGGTGAAGATTGGTTCCACGCCGACTTTCTTTATCAATGACCGCCGTTTTGTCGGTTCCGTGGAACTGGATCAGGACGGCGAAGCGTTTATCCGCGAAGTTCTCGGAAAATAAGTTCCGTTCCGGATCGCATGAATAAAATCAAATCGTTAGTCATGCCGTTTGTCTGGGTCCTTGCCCGCCTGTTTCTCGGATCCATTTATTTGTACGCGGGGTATTCAAAATTAATTCAGCCCGTCGCCAATTTTCGCGGACTGCTGCGCGAATACACCATCTTGCCCGCCGTGCTGGTTCCTTTTCTTGCGTGGTTGACCCCGTGGATTGAAGTTATTGCCGGGCTTTGCCTGATCCTTGGATTTTTGACGCGGTTGAGCGCGCTGGGGCTCTCATTGTTATCGTTGGTTTTTCTCGTGGTGCTGGCATTGAGTCAATGGCTGCTCGGAACCCTGCCGGAAAGCTGTGGCTGCTTCGGGGAAGGCATTCAGTTGACGGTGGCGCAGGTGATGTGGCTGGATCTTTTCAATTTTGCGCTCGGGCTGGCGCTGTTCTTTCGAAGACGCCACCTCTGGACACTTGATGCACGCCTTTCCAGGCCTGCGTAAGGCGGCTACTGTTACTTGACACGTTGCCGTCCCGACGGTAAGATTGCCTCCTCCTGATTTATCACTTCGGGCAGGTAGCTCAGTCGGTAGAGCAAGGGACTGAAAATCCCTGTGTCGGGGGTTCAATTCCCTCCCTGCCCACGTTTCTCCTTAAATTGGATCCAAAATGAAAAAGAAATATGGCATTGGCATGGATATCGGCGGAACGAAGATATCCATGATCCTCGGTACCGCCCGCGGCCGCATTCTCGTGCGGCGTCAGATTCCCACCCTGAAAAATGAAAAGCGGTCCGCCTGTCTTAAAAATATGGTTTTCAATTTGAATGAAATGCTGCTCGAAACCGGAATTTCGCAGAAAGAAGTTGCCGGCATCGGGATTGGGATTCCAGGCGCGGTGGATTCCGCCCGCGGAACCGTGCCGCGTTCGCCGAATCTTCAGGGCTGGGCCGGTTTTCCGCTGCGGCGCTATCTCGCAAAATATTTCAAAATGCCGGTGGCCATGACCAATGATGCCAATGCCGCGGTCATGGGAGAAAAAATTTTCGGTGCCGGGCGCCGGGCGAAGCATTTGATCTACATGACGGTCAGTACAGGTGTCGGCGGCGGACTGGTGGTCAACGGATGCCTCGTTGAAGGTGCCAATTTTGTCGGCGGGGAAGTCGGGCATATGGTGATTCAGGCCGGTGGAAATCTCTGCAATTGCGGTCAGCGCGGTTGTCTGGAAGCCCATGCCTCGGGGACGGCGATCAGCCGTTTTGTGGAAAATGAAATCCGCCGGGGGAAGGGCACTCGCCTCGTAGCCCGGCTCGGAAAAAAACGAAATATCGAAGCGCGGGCCATTGGGGATGCGGCGCGCGCCGGCGAGCCGCTGGCGCTGGAAGCGTGGCGTCAGTCCGGCTTTTATCTTGGCGTGGGAATCGGATCGCTTTTGAATATCCTCAATCCGGAGTTAGTTATTCTGGGCGGAGGGGTTTTCAAGTCGGCGCCTGCTATCCACTGGCAGTCCATGCTCAAGAGCGTCCGTCAGCATGCCTGGCCGGATGCCGTCCGGGCGGTCAAACTGGTCCGGACCACCCTCGGCGACGATGTCGGCAATCTCGGGGCCCTGGCGCTGGTTTTTGCACCCCAACCTCCCTTAAATTAAAAAAACCGTTATAATAAGCCGATTTACGTATCATTGATGGCAGTCCAACGGGACGGCACGGCGGCGTATTGCTGCCTGCTGTCATAACTCCGGGCGCCCGTAGCTCAACCGGATAGAGTGAGTGGCTTCGAACCACTAGGTTGCAGGTTCGACCCCTGCCGGGCGCATGGTCCTGACAATGAACGTTCGCAAATCCCTGGCTGGTTTTTTGTGCGCATTGCTGCTTCTCAGCGGCTGTGCCTCCTCCCGTTCCGAATCCGGTTCCGTCGAAGTGGCGGACGCCCTGCGCGAAGAACTCGACATCGGTTACCGCATTCATCAGGAAATTCTCAATACCTTCTATATTTATACGGAACCGCGGGTGGTGTCTTATGTGCGCGGAATCGGCCAGTCGCTGTCGGCCCATGCAGCGCGAAAAGAACTGCCGTATGATTTTACGATCCTTTATAACGATAAAATTTATGCAACATCGGCTCCGGGCGGCCATGTTTATGTTACGACGGGTCTCATTAATTTTCTGGAAAACGAGGCGGAACTGGCCGCGGTTCTGGCGCACGAAATCGGACAGCTGCAGTATCAGGACCCGCGGTTTTCCGAAGTCCAGAAGATGATGACGGGATTAGCGGAAACCGGTGCGGCAATTGGACCGGCCTTTGGGCATCTGGGCATGCTGGCGGCGATGGGACTCGTGATGATGCATGCAGTGATGCAGTCCCGCATCAAAACGCCGGAAGAAAAGATGGCGGCGGCGGACCGGCTGGCGCTTGATTATCTGGTGACAGCCGGATATGATCCGCAGGGATTGATGAGTTTGATCCAGAGATTTCTGATGGCCGAAACCGGGACGCTGCCGTATTTTTTTGATTATTGCCAGGCCCGGCCGATTTCGCCGGAAAGATTTGAGCAGTTGCAGGTTTCCTTCAGCCAGCTTGAACTCGGTAATCGTGAATTGGAAACCCGACCCCGTGTCTATCAGGACATGACGCGGGGCATTCGCGAAATGTATAAACAATGATGGAGTGGTTTTGAAAGCCGGTACGTGTCGTTTTCTTTCTGCTTTTCTTGTTCTTTTAATTTCGGGGATGCCGTCTTCTTTAGCCGATATTGTCGAACGCGACGTCGGCCAGGTCCGGGAAGAAATCGCGGCGCAGCAGCGAAAAGCGATTGCCGAAGAAGAGGCGGAAGAAAAGAAAGCGGTGGAAGGTTTCCGCATCCGTTTCGAGCAGGTGATGGATGATCCGGACAATCCCGAACTGAATCTCGCTTATGCCCGCCAGCAGATTGCCGATGGCAATGTTCTTGGCGCCGCCGGTACTCTCGAACGCATTCTGATGCTTTATCCTGAACTGGTCCAGGTTCGTCTTCTTTATGCCATCGTGCTCTACCGTCTGGATAATCTGGCGGAAGCTGAACGGGAATTGAAAACGATTCTGGAATATGAAATGCCGGATTCCTTGCGAGCGGATGTCGATCGTTATCTGAAGCGCGTCCGGCAGCGTCGCAAGGCAACGCGCATCATCCTTCGCCAGACGGTAGGATGGGAAATGGATGACAATCGCAATGCGTCACCATCCTCTAAACGTCAGCTCGTTTCGGATGTTCCGGTCGGCGTGACCGGGTCATCGGGAAAACAGCGCGACACCAGCTTCCTTAATATCACGAACGTCGAAGCGATCCACAACCCCGGATTTCAGGCCGGTCATGAAGTGTTTGGTTCATTTACTTATTATCTCCAGGAACAGGCCACGCTGGATACGCTGGACATTCAATCTTTCCGTGGCGATGCGGGCATGCGTTTGAAGCATCCGTGGGTGAATGTCAGCCCGAGTTTTTTCTTCAGCCATCTTTTTCTTTCCCGGGAATCTTTCTTGCGGTCTCAGGGTTTTCAGGTGACTCTCGACCGCGAGGTAACCAAGCGTTTTTCGGTTGATTCGACTTTTGCTTATGAATATCAGGATTACATGAACATCGCGGAAAACACGACTTCGACTGAGCGAAAAGGCCCGCAGGTGAGTGTGGATTTTAATGGAACGCTTCTCATCGGTTCCAAGATGAGGGCCACTCTTGGAGCCGGTTATCTGAATAAAAATGCCAAGCAGGAATTCAACGCTTATGAACGGCTCGAATTGAACGCCTCTCACTTGTGGCTTTTGGGTCACGGCCAGTATTTGCTGCAGAGCGTCGAGATCGGCTTCGATTACTATGACGAGCCGGAGGTAGCCATTGCCGGGCGCCATCGCCGGGACAAGTCGCTGCGATACCGCGCAACCTACGGCGTGCCGGTGCGGCTGCTGGCGATTGATAAACTTTTACCGCGTTTTATGGACCGGGTTCTGGACAACATGACCATGAACCTGACCTATGAATATTACCGCTCGCTTTCCACGATCACGAATTTCACGTACCGGAACAACAAATTCCAGGTCCTTTTGACCAAGACAATCGAATTTTAATCAGGTTGTTTCTGTAAGTTATTTAATTTAAACAAGTTACATAAATTCTTCCGGAAGGGCCGCCTGAGTTCTCAGGATCAGCTATAATTTATAAAGTATGAAAAAACTTCTCGCTTTTATGCTTTCGATGTCCCTGGCGGGGCCCGTATGGGCGGTCCCGGCTGTGCCATTAGGACCGGCTTCTGTTATGACTCCTGGCGCCCGGATCGGGGTCGTGGCAGCCGTTCAGGGCGATGTCAAAATAGCCCGCCCCGGAGAAGTCGGGCGCGTGGTGGAAAGCGGCGAATCCATTTATCTGGGCGATGAAATTTCTACGGATGGCGAAGGCCAGCTTCAGATTCTGCTCAAAGACGAAACCGTTTTTACGATCGGACCCAACAGCAGTATTGTCATCGATGAATTTGTTTATGATCCGTCCACACAGGATGGCGTGGTCGAAGCGACAGTTGTCAAAGGCGTCTTCCGTTTCATTACCGGCAAAATCGCCAAAAAAGATCCCAAGAAAATGAAAGTCAATTTGCCCGTCGGGACGATTGGCGTGCGTGGAACAATTGTCGCCGGCAAAGTTGATGGACCCCGTTCGACGGTCGTTTTAATCGGTCCCGGACAAGATACCGACACCGATGCACGCATTGGCAGTTTTGTGCTTGAGAATCAGGTGACGAATCCGCAGAACGGGCAGAAAGAAACCAAAACCACCCATGTGAAAGTACCGGGATTTGCTTCTGAAATCACGGGGAATGACGCACCGCCTTCGCCGGCTTTCCGCGTGCCGGATGCCTTTGTGCAGGAACTGACCGGTAATTTTGCGTCGCCGCCGCCGGAAAAAGAACAGAAGCAGAATTCGACCGAAACCAAATCGGAATCCAGTACGACCCAGGAAACTAAAAGCGACCGCAATGAAAAAAGCGGTCAGCCGGAAACGAAAAATACGAATACCGGGGGGACGGCCGATCAGGGACAGCCGTCTTCCATCAAGACCGATGATAACCGTCGTCCGGGCGGGGGACCCAATCCTCCGGGCGGCGGCACACGGGGCTCCGACTCCGGCAGCAAACCCTTGCCGTCCAGTCTTTCCAGCCTGCAGGCATTTGGGAGCTCGGGGAATTTCCGTACGACAGATCAGCAGCGGCCGCCGCAGATTCTGGAAAAGGGCAATATTGATAAAATCATTGATGAAACGGCGCGGGATACCATCCAGGAAACGGTTCAGGAAGAAATCAATAAACAGGTTCCGACGCTGATTACGAGCTTTGAACAGTTGAATTCCATTCCTCAAACCGGAAGTTTACAAAATCATTTTACCGGCAGCAGCATCAATACCACAGCGCTCATCAGCTATGATATTTTTCTCGATATTGATTTTTCAACCGGAGGCCGCAGCATCGGCGGCACCCATTCCCGCATTGAAACAACCGGCAGTGACATCGGCAGCAATACGTTTAGTATCACGCAGGACTTTTTTCAGAGTGACGGCCCTGCCATTTTCAAGTTTTTGAATCTGACAGCCGGGACGGGTGACGGTTGTCCCACCTGTACGGCTGATTTGACGGTGACGCTTAAGAACGCCAGCACCGATGTTCAGGTTGGCGATGGGCTCAGCGAAGTGGCTGTAAGCGCGACGCATGTCGTAGTCTTCAAAAACGGCTCCGGAAATGAAATTGGCCGAACGGCGGCCACGGAAGTGGAATTGTCTTCCCGGGTCACCGGTACGGCTGCTGCCGGGTCCATGAACGTTTAATTCTGCTGCCCGCGTATATCCTTTCTTGTCTTTTCCCCCTTCAATCAGTAGAATAACCCTTCTTTTACGCGCCCTTAGCTCAGCTGGTAGAGCAACTGACTCTTAATCAGTGGGTCGAAGGTTCGACTCCTTCAGGGCGCACCAAGATTTGTTGGCGTTGCGGGGATGCAGAAATGCTCTTTGCGGCGCAAGTATGAATCCGGCGGTCAGAATAACGGGCGGCGGTGGCGAAATTGGCAGACGCGCAGGACTTAGGATCCTGTTCCGAAAGGAGTGGGGGTTCAAGTCCCTCTCGCCGCACCAAATCTTATGATTTGGTACGGTGCCATCACGGTTTAAGGAAAACCGTGTATGGCAGGGGACGTAGCCGACAGGATCTTCCAGATTCTGCAGCGTAGTCCGCGCGCAAAGGCGCGAGGGCAAGTCCCTCTCGCCGCATTAGCCTTATGGCAAGCGTAAGTGTTTTTCTGCCTTGAAGTTAACCCCTCGTTGACAAAGCGGACCCCATTTTCTAAAATACCCGCTTCGCACTTAGCGTTATGGCTAAGTCCCGCGCCACCGCAGTTCATGGCGCTGGCACGAGATCAAGGTGTCTGACAACCTTTTTTCAGCGAGTGTAGCATAGTGGTAATGCTCTGCCTTGCCAAGGCAGCTACGAGGGTTCGATTCCCTCCACTCGCTCCAT
>CAZGID010000079.1:0-10247 GCA_964526065.1 uncultured bacterium | reverse complement strand
ACATCCGGATGCCGGCCAACGACCTTGATCATCATCGCCGTGGAATCCGCATCGCGATTCACAAGATCGATCAGACGACGGATTTGTTCCAGTGTCAATTCCTCTCCCTGCGCCATCCAGGTCACAATGGCCACCACATCGTCCGCAATAGCGCGCAAAGCCGGATCCTGCATCCGCGCTCCCAGCGGCGTATCATTCAAAATCGAATCCTCCATGCCGGCTGGCGGCGTCGTATCCACTAGTTCATCTTCCCGTACTGCTGCGGTAATCTCTTCTTCGCCGCGAGCTTCCGATCGCGTGGCCGCCAGACCGGCCGCCAGGAGTTTTACCGGAACAACGACTTCGCCGGCTGCCAAATCCTGCGATACAATGGGGCCGCTCGCCCACTTTTTAACAAAGGCCGCCAGGGCCTGCACGCCGGCGTTTGCATCGGTTCCACGATAAGACAAGCGAATGTCATCAATGTCCGGCCAGTCATTTGGCCAAGCCAGTTCTGCTTCGATCTGATTTTGCCGCAAGAAATCCTGCATCTGTTGAAGTACTTCCGCATCCCGGGCTTCGGGCCGGCCGTATTGATAACCAAGCATCTCCACGAAGTCTTCTCCATTCTGAATCAGCTGCTTCAACCACGCGGCTTCTTCTCCGCTTAATCCTGACGCAGCGGTTTCCAGCGGCATGCGAACCGCTTCCCAGATTTCGGATGGTGTTTCCAATTCCTGATGCCCCGCCTTGATGCGCTGCGCCGCGTAGCGAATCTGGCTGAATGGAGAAGAAGACGTCTGCAAAACAGCTGCCTGCTCTTCCGGATCAGGAACCCCATCGACCCAGAATTCAGAATGCCAGCGTTTCAGCGCACGGCGCAGCGACGGATACAGTCCTTCCGGTAAACCGGCAAACCAGACTTCGTCATAAGCCGCGAGCCCTTCGTCCGGCGAAACCCCCATTTGAATGGCAAACTGCTTGATCGTCTTGATGGCAAACTGATGGTCCGCCGCCTGCCGTTCGGCGCGTTCATAATTTGGAATGCCGGTTACCGGGTCCGTTTCCGCAACCGGGATGTCGAAATTAACACTATCGAGATCGACCACATAACCCGCCAGCGTGACATTGGTACCGTCCAGCGAGGACACGCGATTTTTATCCGGCGTAATAGCCGTAAATGCTCCTGCCAGCCGGCGGTGCAGCAGATGATTCGCGTACGCGAGGCGTGCCGCAAACTGCCGCACAATAACGGCGTCGTTCTCCGGATTCCCGTAAACCGCCCGCACCGAAGGAAACAATGCCGTTCCCATTTCTGAAACGCGTTCCATCAGAGGAACCTCATAAATGAAAATACGTTGCTCTTCGATGACTTCTTCAGGAATACCGTTGCGCGGCAGCGCCACCGACGGATCTTCCAGCACCAGTCCGCTTTCGGTCGCGACCGGAATTTTCAATGGTTTCATAAGATAAAGCGGACGCAGCACCGGCGCTTCATTTAATCCGTATTTTTGACGCACGGCTAAAGCGGCTTGCGAATAGGACTGTGCGGTTTCCTGCTCCGCCGCTTCACGTAACCGGATCGCTTTTTCGGCTGAAAAGCTGGCGAATGTTTCCAGTTCCCCGCCGCGAAAGCGCTGGGTCTGGAAAAGCGCATCGGATTGATACAGAAAAGCCATTCCATTTGCTGTCTGTTCATAACCGGCACCTTTCAGGACGCGCACGCGCTCGCCGGCGGCCAGTTCTTCCGGCGTCCGCCTTTCATAAACGGACCGCTTGTGCAGCGTCGCTTCCACTTCCGCGCCCGGGTCCCGCAGAACCGGTGCGAAATAGGTGCCGTCACGGTCCACAAGAAATCCGTCCGCCTGCGCGGTTTCGAGATCGGCTTCGTCATACAACCGCACGATTTCGACCGGCACTTCAACCATACCCGGAAAATCATCCCGCGCCTCGGAGCGTGTCGAGATGCGCAGGTATTTCACCTGCTCTTCGCCGGGCTGAAAAAAAAGACCGCTGATGCGTCCAAATTCGGGGCCTTCCTTTTTATTAACCGGTAATTGCGCGCCTGTGCGCATATCGGTCACTCGTATATTTTTCAGTTTTTCTTTATCTCCCCACAGCAGTTCGCCGGGCAGACTGATCCAGCGTTCGCGCAAATCCTGCGCCCAATGATCCGTGACCACCACCACCCAGTCTCCGCTTTCCGGTTCTTTCCAGGCGAGCGGCACCACGTCTTCGCGGTGGCTCGAATCCATATCGAAATCAATCACCGTCTGACCTTTGACATCCATGGCTTGATTGAATTGTTCGAGAACTTTCATGCCGCTGGCATTCAGAATTTCCCGTTTCAGGTCGGAAGGGGCGGCCGGATTATCCCAATATAAACGCCGCCGCGCTTCTTCCGGCGTGGCCCAGGAATGCGCACTTTCCCGATGTTTGACGGGTTTTCGATAAAGATTCGGATTGTTCCGCACTTCAGTGTTATTCGGATCATTGTAAATATCGCCGCCCGGTATGGTCCGGATGGGACCAACATCCATCAGATCCCGCAAATCCATCATCACAGGAACACCGGCATTGGCCATGGCCAGCAATTTTGCAAGAGTGCCATACACCGGCCCGCCGATATCCCGCATCTGGGTCTGATCAAAATTGGAACCATACATAATGAAATTCACCACGCTGAACATCGCCGATTTGAAAGCCGCAAAAAGACGGCGCATGCGCTTGGTCTTGAAATAGGTTTTAAACACTTCTTCGAAATAAACGCCGTCGGCACCGACATGCGTCAGTTGATCCGTTTCCCACTCGCCGTAGGATTCCATATTGAAACGAAATGTCCGCGGCTTGCCGGTTCTTTCATCCGTCTTGGTGGCTGCATATTCTTTGGCTGTTGTAATCAGATCGCGCAGAATTTCCTGCCTCGGACGAAACCGCGTCCGTCCACCCAGTCCTTCCCGGAAATAATTGCCGACATTTGCATTCAGCAGCTGGGCACCCAAATCCATACGGACACCGTCAACCCCCAGATCAATCAGAAATTTGGCGGAATCGAGAAGGTATTTCCGGTAGCCGGGATGAAACGGATTCGGCACGGCCTGATCGACATTGATGCCTCCCTGCATGTGCTTGACCAGTACCACGTTTTCTTTGGCCGCATTTCCTTCAAAAATACGCACCGCAAAAAAAGAAGGATTATCCTGAATCAACTGGTCGATAAATGCTTTTTTCTCATCTTCGGATTTGCCCCGGTAGCTTTCCTTGATTTTGTCTTCACTGACGCGTTTATGCATCGTCCATTCATAGTTGGTTTCATTAATCGCCTCCGGGGCAAGCCACGGAATAAAATCCACAATCACATCCACGCCCAGCGCATGGGCTTCACGGATAAACGCTTCGAGCTCCTCACGGACATCGCCTTCCGCCAGATCGGGATTCAGAATCATCATGCTTAAGATCGAAAACGGATTCCCGCCGTCATCTTCAATCGTGACCTCGGTCCCGTCCTCCAATGTAAACGTCTGCACCTTGGTCGGGTACCCGCCGCGAATGGTGGCGGCTCCGGATGATATGGGCCGCGGCTCAATGCTATGGGCGGAATGCAAATCCTTTGAGATTTCACCCATCTTGTAAAGCCCGCCATACAGGTAGATCTGCCCGATTCCCTTTTTTGCCAGCTCCGGAAGAATGGAACGGAGTTTGGCTAACCCGTTGCGGCTGACGAATTTTCCATTCTGCAGTTCGGTCGCGACATCCCCAAGATTGGCGGCGAGAATCAGATTCTCGTGTTTATGCCGGGCTCCGGGCGCCTTGATTTCGGCGGCTTCGAATTCGAGAATCTGAAAACGGGAGGAAGGAATCCGGATATTCCAGCCCGCCGCGCGTTCTCCCGGCACACCTTCGCGCAAGGTTTTTCCTGTATGCACGGTGCTGTACAGGCGCCGGTCGATGTGATCGCGCACCTGGAAACCGCGCGTGCTTTCCAGATTCAGTCCCAGGCGATCAATCGCGCGAACGGTGACCGGAAACGTATTGTCAGCCCGATCGCTGCGGCTGAAATGCACCGGAATGAAAATCTTGCGGCCCGCAAAACTGCGTACCAGCACCAGCGCACTGTCTGGTGCCACTTCGTCGTGCAAAACCTCAAGGGTTCCCTGTTCAAAAATTTCTTTCGTTTCCGGCCGCTTGAGCGCCACCGCCAGCCGGCGGTGCGTTTCCGGATCCCAGCGCTTCATGGCATCCAGATATTGCGGCGCAATGGCGGAAATAAAGGCCATGACGGCGGGGATGCCTTCTTTGCCGAATTTCAGTTTGGCCGCCACGGTTCCCATGTTCACGACACCTTCCAGCAGATCGAGAATGCTGCCGTTGATTTTTCCTTCTGAATTTTCCAAACGCGATGTCAGTTCCGCAACGATAAGTTCTTCGGCGGTTTGATCCTGAATTTCATGCCCGAGCACCGCTTCTTCCATATACCGTGACAGTTTCAGCGGCGCCACCGGCTGAAAACGCAGGACACGGATATGATCCGGTGCCGGAATGCCGAGTTTAAATCCATCCCGCCGCAGATCAGCCACCGGATAACGTCCGTATTGTCCGCGGTCGTCTCCTTCTTTGGCGCGGCGCACCAGGTCCACCGCTTCAAAAACGTCTTCATCCCGGGAGCCGTCTTCGGCCAGCGCGTCTTCGCCCAGCAGCATGCGCATGCTTTTTGCCCGAACAGTGGTCGGCGCCTGCGGCCGGCCGCCCAGCGGATCGGGCCCTACTTCCTTGCCCATATTCAATGAAATCAGAATTTTCGGTTTCTTGTCATAGGGAAGTTCCTTTTCCGCATCCGTTGCCCAGTCCGGATCCAGCGCCTCCAGCGGCAATTCATACGCGTACACCGTTTCTTTATCGCGCGTCTCCAGAGCCACGGCATGCAGGTCCAGAAAGCGGCGAAGATTTTCGCGTAAATCCTTGCCCAGTGTTTCATTCTGGAAAGCCCGTTCCGCTTCCGCATCACCATGCAGGTAATCGACAAACATTTTCCACGCAAATTCCTGCGCCAGCTGTTCGGTCTTTTGCAAAGCCGCATGCACCAGCTTGGCAGGCTCAGGGTAATCGGGAAGCAATTCGGCCAGTTCCATTATTTCGCGGTAAACCGGATGTCCCTCGGCCGCCAGCGGCTTTAAAATGTATCTCAAAAGATAATTAAAAAGATCGCCCTGCCGGTCGGCCCGGGTATTAGCCAGATGATATTCAATCGTCTGCTCCAGTCGTTCGGGGTTTTCTGCCGCCAGCCGACGGTAGGCCTCGACAAATCCAAAAAATCCCGATCGCGACGGAATCGGATCGCCGCCGCCGTTCCAGACAAAGCCTTTCCCGTTCAAGCTCAACACGGATTTTATCTGGCTCGCCGTCGCTTCCGGCTGTCCAATTTCACGGGAGACACCGATTTCCGGATACTCGGTTAAATCCACCCCCGCCTGTTCGATGCGTTTGAAAAAGCGGTCCCGCATGATCACACTTTCAACAAAGGTTCCGTTGGACCAATTCAGATTGGACGTGCCGCGCGGCTTGCCGGTAACACGGTCAAATTGTTCATATAAAGCCTGGTCAGGCTCGATGGCATCCGCCACGAAATCCAGCGTCTGATCAATGCGATTGCGCAAGGCATAGAAAATCAGTTCGAACAGCGGATCCTCCTGTTTAATCACGCGTCCTTCGCGGATATCCAGCGTCGCGATGTCATACCCTTCCACCTGAAGCAATTCTTTCAAGTATTGAACCGCTTCCCAGGAATCAACCGCGAACGCTCCCTTTTCGAGAATTTCTTCGCCGAGTTTCATGTCATACTGCACCCGCCAGAGCGTCGAAATAAACCAGAAGTGGGCACCCGTCATGCCGAGCTTGCCCAGGTCCGGTGCCGGCTCTTCGGTAAGGCTCTGTCCATCGTAGGGATCATAAAGATAGCGGCCCATCGGCACGAGATGCGGATAGGCGCCTTTCATGCGAGCGACAAGCGGAAAACGGTTTGGATCATTAAAAATTTCAGAAAGAGCATTCACGGTCCCGATTAATTTCGGATCCGAAAAATCAAAGGGAAGATGCCGTGCATAGAGCGCAGACCAGAGAATCTGGGTATCCAATCGAGGGTCTTGTTTTTCACGTTCCATTTTCTCGGAATTCGCCACTTTTCGATGAGCCACATAATGCCGCTGGTCGAGCGAAACAAAGTGGTTGCGAAGAATATCTTCCAACACGGCCATCGGCGGCATGGAACCAATCAGATTCCGCTCCAGGCCTTCCCGCAAAGTTTCGGGCAGTTCCGGTACATCTTGCGATTCGAGTGTTTGTTTTAAATCTCTCAGAAACGAATAGTTCAAAAGCAGATTGGAAAAATGGAGCCCGTAAAGCTCTTCCCAGATATCGAAACCACGCGGATCTTTCTGCCACGTGCCGAGCGTCAAAAACAGGTACGCATTCCGGGCATTTTCCAGAACTTCGGAAGCCGCCTGTTGAAGCAAGATAACAGCACGCCGGATTTCTTCTTCATCGCCGTCGTGCAGCCCCGCTTTAAGATATTCGAGCGCAAACCGTCCAATATGCCCGGGACCGTCCGACTGCGGGTCATTGAAACTGGTAATCGGCCGCTGGACAGGACCATCCAGACGATGCATGCCTTCCATGCGCCGCCAGCGCTGATCCGTAAAGCGGGCGCCGTTCTGGTGGCCATCCCATAAAAATTCAAGATAATTCCGGGCGAGCTCCTGAATTCGCGGATCTTCGGCGTGCAGATGATGCAATCCATCCTGCACCCCGTCGCGAATCCAGCTGTAAAGATAGGAACGGTTTTCTCCCTGCAACGGATTTGAGGCAGCAAATAATTCGCCGGTCTGCGCCGCATCCTGCAGGGCAAATGCCAGGGCCGTTTTAGCTTTATTGGCCAGCCGACGGCTCAGCGGATCGTTCTGGTCGAGTCCGGCCAGTTCAATTTCATTTGATGCCACTTCATAACGGACTGCCGGATCTGGAATGGCGCGGTAATCTTCCGGCACGTCGACAAGAATAGCGGCATTCAGCCGTGAATCGAGAATATCATTCGAAAGCGCAAACACAATTTGCTGTGCCGGGTCGGTTTTCATCCGGAATGCCATATTAACCCAGTACATTCCCGGCGCGGAAGGCGGCGGCAATTCTACCTCGAAAACATATAAACCTTTCTCGGGTTCCGATTCGGCATAATTCACTTTAGCCGGTACGCCTCGCATAGCCGCATAGTCAAAATTGTGCAGCGCCTCAGCCAGAACGAGGCTGGAAACCTCTTCTTCACTGAGCTGCGCCGGCGCACCGCGGCTGTCGTTGAGAAATACCTGGGTGCGTACCGGAACCGGATCGCCGCCGGCATGGGGTGTAACAACAAACGGCCTCGGGCTAAACCCGTTCGGGGTATAAGCCGCCGCTTTGGTCCGGTCGTGATTCACGTAAACATCCAGCTGCGGTACTTCTTCGGTCTTCACTTCCCAGAGCTGCAGCCAGGTTAATGCCTCGGGACCGGACGTATGATACGGAGACAAAGCGAATTCCAGACGATTGCCGACCCCAATCACCGGCGTACTGTCGCGCCAATCGATCAAATGATGAACCGTCCGCCGGCCCGGGTCCTGGCTGACCCAATCGTCGGGAACGCGAATTTGAAAATATTCACGCCTTAACTGCCGGCCGGCCTGACCGCCTTCAGAAAGATTCACGGCTGTTATAAACCGCAGCCGTTGACCATTTGTATCTTCACCGATCATGGCAAAAGCCAGAACCGGTTGATCGGTGCCTTCGACAGCAAGCGGTACAATAACCGGCGGGGTACGAAAACGGTCTCTCATTTCACGGAAAACCTGTTCAATGCCTTTCATAAAGGCCCCGGTATCGGATTCTACGGTGCCAAAAATATCTTTCAGCGCCTCAGGAGCCTGGCCCGTCGCCAGCCCAGCAAAAAAGGCTGCCCGCACCCCGGCTTCCCCGTGCAGAATCACATAGCCTTCCTCATCCTCGATTTCCAGCGTCTCGCGGCTTTCCCAGCTGTGCTGGATTTCAAGCTGCCCGCCTTCCAGAATTTTGATTTTGGTATACCGCGGACTAGTTTCCAGGGTTTCATAGCGGGCAGATTCGTGCACATCGCCAAAAAAGCGGTTGATTCCCGTTTCGGGATCATCAGGCTGCAAGAAAAAGGCGCGGTCGATGTCGCGGCCATCCAGGGACATCCAGATATGTTCCAGTGTCCGCTGCCAGACGGCTTCATTCTGGGAAGTGCTGGTAATTTCTTCGATCCAGAAATGGTGATGTCCGCCATCCGGAAGCACAAAGAGCCCCCGCTTTGCCAATTCTTCACCCCGGCGCAGATAACTCTTTCCGTTCACAAGATCATGCACTAAGTAATACCGATTGGGATCCGCCTGAATATTGAAGAAATCCAGATCCATGCGGACGGTTCCGGAAGAACGGCGTCCCTGGCTCTGGTGATCAAATACCGAAAGCACCCGGCGGCCGTCCCGGCCAATATATTGAAGCGCCGAAAGTGAAGGATGATCGACGTCAGCAAAAGTGAAACGGTTGAGCGGCTCGACTTGTTCTCCAGCCAGCGCCTGGGCAATGACGGCATTTTCCTGCCGGGCTTCCTGAACAATCCTCCGTGACGCGCGGTTGCCGTCCAGCCCCAGCTGCGGAACAGTTTTAAGATTCGCTTCCTGGCCGGCGGGCAGCAGCAGTGTTTCAAAGCGGCCTGCCAGTTCCGCCAGCGCCAGACGCACGGTCTCAACACGGGCTTCCGGCCGGTCCGCGCTTTCACTTGCTGCCAAAGTCTGTTCATCGCGGCTTTCGGAACGGAAGAAATCGGCGAGTTCATAAGCCGCACGAATCGCTTTTTCGGTTTCCACCGGAACCGCCGGCTCCACGCCGCCGCGGTCCAGAATCCGGACGAGCCGGGCAAGAATATCGGCGGCCGTCTGCAACTGCCCTTCCCTTGCTTTATCGAAAGCGTAATGGGCTCTGACCCGAACATCATGCGCCCCGGACATGCCTGCTTTTTGCAGCGCCTCATCGACGCCGTCCAGCAACCGGGCCAGCCTCCGGCCCTGTGTTTTCCCAATATCGATTAATCCCGGTGGAATCAGCCAGTCTTCATCACCCGGTTCATAGGTATGCAGCTCCGACTCCGCCAGCCCCTTCAGAAAAACTCGCTGAGGCGCTTTCTCATTCAGCGTCGAAACAATCCGGTGATGAATCGCTTCATCCACAAAAATAGAAACAAAATCCCGAAGATTAAAATCCATCAGCACATGCGTCTCCTGCAGTGCTTCTTCCGGATAAACGCGCGCCAGCAGACTTTCCAGCAGCCGGGCCAGCCGCACAATCTGATTATGCATCTGATCGGGGAAAATATAATGCTGCCCCAGAACGGAAATGTCGGGACGAATGCGCAGATCGCCGCCATCCAGGGTCAAACCAAACTGGGCATATCCATAGACATGTTCACTCATGCCCGACAAGCGTGCGAGTTCTAAATGAGCCGTTTGCCCGATCACATCCCCGGATTCATACAATCCCGGCGCCAGCCCAATGTGCAGTCCGCGTTCCGTAAACTGAACCGTGCCGATAACATTGCGGAAGGGCATAATATTTTGCGGCTCCGGATGGCGGCGTTGAAGTTCCTCGAAGCGCGCATGAAGGGCCTGCACCACCGGAAAAAGAATATCGGCCGCCTGATCTTCGGGCACATCACGAAACGTCACGCCGCCAATTTCCGGGATTTCCATCCGGCGTGCTTCGGGACGGTTTTCATGCAGCCAATGTCGAAGAACGGCGCGCGCTTCCTGTTCAGGCGGCGTCAATTCGCTGCCGAACACACCGTCATAGCCCTCCAGTGTCGCGGCAAAATCCAGCATCACCCAGGCCGAACGCGCCGCTTCCTGATTCTCTTCCGTGTTTAATACATTATGAAATTCATCCAGCAAAGCCTCGACCGCATCCGTCGTTCCGGCAGATTCCATAACCAGAACCCCGAGCACCCGCAGAAAACGCTCCGCCGCTTCCTGAACCGGGTCACGGGCAATCAAGGCGGCAGGCCCACGGACAATCTCCACCGGGGGAATGCCCCGCACATCCATTTCAAGATCCACGGCCACCGCCAGCGGACGCGGCCGTCCCTGGTCGAGAGCTCTTCGATTGATTACATAATTCTGTAAACTCCAGAGATCCGGGGGAATCATCTGCGAACGCTGGGAGAGATGAGC
>CAZGID010000078.1:0-10529 GCA_964526065.1 uncultured bacterium | reverse complement strand
CAGAGCATAATGTTTTCTTCATAAACCATTCCCACAAAAGAAGATTCATCATTCACCACGGGAAAATCCGCCCGATGATACTGGCGGATGAGGGCCAGCATTTCAAGAAGCGTGACATCACTGCGAACTTCGATCACATCCGTGTCGGCCAGTTTTTCGATTTTCAAAAGTTCCGCTCCCGGTTAACGGACGAGTTCATCCATGGCCTGCTCCAGCGATTCCAGAAGATCCGTGCTCTCATGATAGGGAATCAGCGAATTGCGGGGCAGCATTTGGGAAGCATCAATGGCAAGGCTTTCGAGACAAAATGAGAAAAAAGGGATATCACGAGTGACCGGGTTGGATTTTAATTTTTTGTAAACCTTGCCGGCATTAAACTGGGTCGGGTCCTCCCAATACTGGCATAGAACGGCTTCCGCCTGGGTTTCAGCCGCCCGCTGGACAGCATCCTCTTCATCCCACCCTACTTCCACCTTATAGCCCTGCTCCTTTAAAAAATTTATCACCCGGCTTTTTATAAAATCCTGCTGGGCGGTTAACACAACATACCGCTCATTTCGCGGCCGGGTCGCAGCCACCGCCGGTGCCTTTTTTTTGACTTCGGGAATTCTCAAAGATTCAATACCTTCACGCACCGCAGCCAGCAATCGTTTGGGAACAACGGGTTTGTTAACGAACGCAAAAATGTCTGAAGGGTTAAAAATTTCAGCCATTTTCTTTTTGGATAAAAGCACGATGACGGGAATCCGATTCAAAGGAGGACTCATCTGGCGCAATTGCTGAATGATTTCAAAACTCGAAACTTCAGGGATTAAAACATCCAGAACTAAAAGCGAAGGCTTTTCCTTACTGAGATTCTGTAAAGCAGACCGCCCCTCATTAACGGTCAAAACCTCATAGCCGTTCATCCCGAGACAGGCCTCCAGCATTACCGCCAGATTGGTATCACTTTCGGCAATTAAAATCTTTTGGGCCACATTTCGCTCCTTTTTGTAATTATACTCCGCGCCAGGAGCAGCAACCAGTGGACTCAGGAATCTTTTCGGAACAAGCCGCCTTTTTCGATGACTTCCTGAAAATATCGAAGGGAATGAAGCGGGTCGCCGGATGGCGGCGGCATAGCGGGCCGTTGCTTATCTTCTGCCTTCGGGCGCTCAGGGGCTGGCGCCGCCGGTGTCGGGGATTCCTCTACAAAAGACTTATCTGCCATAGACGGCGCCGCGTTCAGAGAGCTGTTTTTTTGTTGCTTCCAATAATCGATCTCTTCTGCACAAGCCTCAAGCCGGCGTACAAAAAGCGTTCGAGCATATTCCAGCTCCTTCCGAATGCGGTCATTGTCCTCTTTGAGCAAACGCTCGCGCGACTCAGCCTCCTGCCGCCAGGAGGTTTCCCGTTGGGCCTGCTCTTGCCGCATCCGTTCCAGTTCAAGCTGATTCGATTGAAGCCGGGCTTCCCATTCCCTCTTTTCGCGCTCAAACGCTTGAACCAGCGCATGCCGTTCCCGGGACTCCTGCTGCCATTCTTCTGCATGACGGCGAGCCGCTTCGAGCTGCTGCTCCAGCGCCTTCTGAACGTTAAGAGTATGCTGTTTTTCTTCCTGAAAACCGTGCAGCATCAGCTTCAATCGCGCCATTTCCTCTTCCTGACCGGCATATCGGCGAATCTCGGATTCAAGCTGTTCCTCCCGTCCGCGGGATCCGGCCAGCTGCTGTTTCAAACCGGCTATTTCCAACTGCAAGAATTCATATTCTTCCCGATGCCGATTTTGAGCGGTTTCAAGCGAAGTAATCTCTTTTTCCTGCTTCTCTCTTTCTGCTTCCGCCTGCGACAGGCTGACCTGGCAATCCGTCAGCCGGCGTTCCAACGTTTCAATTTTCAATGAAGCCTGAAGCCGTTCTGATTCCTGCGCTTCATGCACATGCTGTATTTGCTCCTGAAGATTCGCCTGTTCGGTCTTTAACAACGCGTTGGCACGGCACTGAAGAGCCAAGCGAAGCCGCGTCACGAGCAACAGGTGCGTGTTTTCTGCCAGACGCGCCTCGATCTCAAAGGCGGCGCGGCGTGAGCGCTCTTCTTCTGCGCGGCTATTCGCAAATTGCTGTTTCCATCCGCGGGCTTCTTGTTTTACACGTTTCAGCTTGTTCTTGGCTTTATAGAGAATCTCCTCGCGCTGTTTGCGCAATCTTCCGGCTTCACATTCTTGTTGCTGGAGTTTTTCTTCCAACTCCTGACGACTCTTCTCATTTTCATCCGCCCGGCGTCCGGCTTCCTGCCGCATAGTTTCAACTACAACCAGACGGGTTTTCAACTCGCCCGCACGATCCTTCCAGTTACGATTCTCCCGCAGTAGTTCCGTCGTGCGATTTTGCAGTGTTTGAAATCCATTTTTCAGCTTTTCATAAGCGCCGGACAGGGCCAGATATTCTGCGCGCCGTGTTTCAAGCATTTGATCCAGTTCGGTTTTCTGGCTTCGCAGCGTCTCGGATTCCTTTTGCATGCGCTGCACTTCGGCCTGCAATGCCTCAAATTCACGCCCGCGACGTTCTGCCTTTTCGCGCCACTCCTTGGTTTCTTTCCGGTTCAACTCAAGCCGCGAGTTCATGTCGGCCGCCATCTCAAAGCTGCGAGACCGGACTTCCTCAATCTCCCGCTCCCGGGTCAAAAGCCGCTGTTCGATTTCACGGCGGCAGTTTTCAAGCAATGCCATGCGTTCCCGTAAAGCGAGCGACTCGTGTTTCCAGAACCGGGCCTGCTTCCGGACGGCCCTGTCTTTTCGCCCCAGATTCTCGCGAACCCGCTCACTCTCAAGACGAAGACTCTCAAAAGAGCGTTCCGCTTCGTCCTTTTTTTGCCGCCACAAAAGAGATTCCGCTTCGCTTTCCTTTTGGCGCTCCATTAAAGTCCGGAGGCGTTCCATCAAATCCTCTGTCTGCAGTTTCCAGCTCTGCGCATTAGCTTCGTGCCGGTCTTTCGCCTGGCTCGCCTCGGCCAGATCACGCGTCAGAGTTTTGTTCTCTTCAACCACGTGTTCATGGCGGGCCGTAAGTTCCTCATGACGATTGACGGCGGTCTCCAGCTTCTGCTCGGTATCACGCAGGCTTTGACGCTCTGCCTGGCGAGACACTCGCATGCTTTGCAACCGTCCCGCCAGGCGAACACGGAGCGTCTGTATTTCGGTTTCAAGGTCCATCAGTACAGCGCGGACTTTGTCGAGCTCCTGCTTGTCACGGCTGCGGCTGGAAATATCCTCCTTTTCAAAGATATCAAGGACCAGCCGCGTTTCCTGAAAAGACCGGCGGAGCGATTCGATTTTCTTCCAGGACACGTCTGCATCCGGTTCTTGCCAGACCTCCCGGCTGCTTTGTGAGCCTGCCGTAATCACCAGGTCATACCGATGACAGCGTTCCTGGCCTTCACGAATGACCGTTTCGAACTGACTAGATAAGTCGGCCAGCTTTTGACGAAGAGAGCTCCAGGCAGGGGAATCACTGGATTCCGGAGGCAATGAAACGGGGGCAGTCTGCCGGGGTTTCCGGATCGACTGAACCAGACGGATAGGGAATGAAAACAATTTCATCATCAAAGCGCTTTCTTATTAATTATTCGGCATTGGAGCAATGAACTTAAGGCTTTTGAGGCCGATAAAGAAGAACGCCATGAACCCGCTCGCCTTCACATACCGCTTTTGCTTTCCCGACGGGAAGAAACAGGAATTCCATATCCGTCTGGATGCCGAAACCCTTCTGATGGAACCGCCGGCAGGATCCGGCTTTCCGGACTGGACCCGGCTTGGTTTCCGCCAATGCCCCAATTGCCCTCTTACGGAAAAAGAGTCTTCCCTGTGTCCGGTGGCGCGTAACCTTGCAGGGATTATTGATTATTTTGCCCGTAATTTTTCCTATGAAAGGGTTCGGGTGGAAATTGAATCACCCGGCAGGCTCTATGCATCCGAAGTCCCGGTACAAAATGCAATCGGCTCTCTCATCGGTCTCATCATGGTCACCAGCGGATGCCCCGTTCTGGATTACCTGCGCCCCATGGCTCGCACCCACCTGCCCTTTGCCACGGCGGAGGAAACCATGTACCGGGCCATAACCATGTATTTATTCGCGCAGTACTTTCTTTACCGGAAAGGCAAGAAACCGGATTGGGATCTGAAACATCTGGTCGAGGTTTACGAGGAAATCCGCGTCGTCAATAAAAGCTTCGTCAAACGTCTTTCGGATCTTCAAATCCAGGACAGCAGTCTGAATGCTCTGGTGATCTTGGATTGTTTTGCGGATTTAACGACGTTTTCGATCAGCACCCAGCAGATGGGGCAATTTGAAAAGTTGTTCGAAGCCTACTGGCCGGACGCTTCCGGAGGCTGAGTATTTTCAAGACTTAATACCCGCAAGACTTCTCTTTCAAGTTCTTCCATCCGGAAAGGCTTGGCAAGAAAGCTGGCAATCTTGAGATTTTCAAAAAGAACTTCCAGTTTTTCCTTCACCGTAATGATGATAATCGGCATCCGCCGGAAATGCGGTCCCAGCGCCCGGATCCGCTCGGCCGCCTGATAACCGTCCAGACGCGGCATCAAAATATCCATTATCATGACATCCGGCTTTTCTGCCTTTGCCTTTTCGATGGCTTCCATGCCGTCGGCGGCACTCACAATTTCATAGCCTTTATGCTGTAAATAGGTCCGGACCAGCAATACGATGTTGGGATCGTCATCCACAATCAGGATTTTTTTAGCCATGCACTTTTTCTCCCCGCCATGCTTCGGCGATCCCTTCCAGCACCGCTTCCGGAGCCGCAAAGTCGGGCCGGTGTCCGATTCCGGGAAGCACTTGAATGCGGGCATGCGGCAAAACCTCTCGAAGATGATCCGTATGACGTTCGAGGGGTGAAATCCGGTCCTGATCGCCCGTCACAACGGTAACCGGCACCTGCAGCCCGCGCCAGCGTGCCCTCATTTTCCGGAGCGCGGCATTTAATCCGCGGATGTCGGCGGCATTGGCGGCAAAATGCGAAGGCCGCAACGTAAGCGCCATGGCCATTTGAATATAATCCGGATGCGGTTTCTGGGGATCAAAAACGCGCAGTGCGATTGATTTTCCCATCCAGCGCCCCAAGGGTTCCAGCATGGCCTCCAGATAAAAACGGCCTAACACAGGCACGGTCGGGATCAAGTGCATCGGATGCGGCGGTCCCTGAAAAGGAGTGACATAGGGACTCAGAAGAAACAGGCCGGAAATCTCTTGCGGATATCGCAGCGCCCACTCCAGCGCTACCGCGGACCCCAATGAATGTGCGGCAATCAAAGGCTGCTCCAGCCCGAGTTTTAAAGCTGCTTCGCGCAAAACCATGGCCTGCTCCGGAAGCGTCATCCCCTTTGCCGGCCGCTGGCTGTATCCGTGACCCGGGCGGTCAAAAGCCGTGATGTCATACCGTCCGGCCAGATGGGGACGGAGAGAATAATGAAAGTCGTAAAGAGAGCCGAAACTGCCATGGATCCAGATGACAGGACGCCCCTGCCCCTCCCGCAGGTAATGCAGACGAACCCCGTCAACTTCGATAAAACGGCCAAGCGGCGGATAACGGCGGCGGGCCTCACGGACTTTTTGGACCGAATATAATTTGAGCACCGCATACACGGCGATCAGAGTCATCGTGCAGAGGGCAATGGCGATTCCGCTTTCCATCGCTCTCATTTTTTTTCTCCGGCAAGGCAGGCGCCAATCTCTTCCAGAAGAGAACTGATATCGGCAAAAGCCAGAATCTTTCCCGCCGGGATTTCTTTGGAAGCCTCTTCCAGCACGCGGTCATAACAAAAGGCGCGGAACGCCAGTTCCTGCGTCGCAGCATCTTCGAGCAAACGCCGGTAAATCCGGACGGCGGCCTGCCCCTCTTCTCCTGTGCGATACTGAACAAGAATCATCTCCGGCATCAAATCCTTTGCCAGCTCAAGAATTTTGTTTTCGTCCTGCCGGACCAAAACGGTATGTCCAATTGATTCCACAAAAGATTTAATCTTGTCGATCACCACGCCTTCTTCACCCGCCACCAGTACGAGAGAATCGGGAGATGCTTTTTCACGCGTCACGGTTGCTTTGTCCGCAACCGGCCGCTGTTTCCAGCAGTCTTCCACTTTTGCCAAAAAATCGGCCGAAGTAAATGGTTTTTGGATGAATCCCTCAATCTTCCATTCATCAAAAAGCTGACGCACATTCATGCTCGCGGTCATGACCAGCACCGGCATTCGCGCAACAGCATCATCGCGCTGCCGCAATTCCTGAAGCATATGAAAGCCGGATTTCTTCGGCATCATGACATCGGTAATTAACATATCCGGACGCTTTTCGGCAATGAGCCGCAGGCATTCTTCGCCGTCCTGCGCCAGCAGGACTTCATACCCGGATTCTTCCAGGACCATCTGGACGAATTCGCGGATATCCGCCTTGTCATCCACAACCAGAATTTTTCGTTTTGCTGTCATCTCAGAGATCCGGCCGGCCTACCCGGTTTTGGATCATGCCCATAATGATTTCAATTTGATGCGGGGTGAAACCTTTGTCTCTTAACCTTTCATACTTTCTTTCCGGAAACGGCTCCGGTTCTCCAAATTCTGCCGGGCGGAAAAGATCCGAAGAGATTTTTCTCAGATACTGACGATCCTCCTGCGTTAAACGATCCAAAGGATCCCGGGCCGGCGGCTTTCCGGCCAGGTAAGCGGCCCAGATGGTTTCCATGGCCGTTCTCTGCCGATCGCTCAAGGGAACGCTTTCCGCCCATGCATTCAGGCGGGTTTCGCGGCTCTGCTGCTGCCAAAAAAACCAACTTCCGCCTGCCAGCGCCAAAATTAATAGGACGACTAACCCTTTTTTAAACATGAAAAAATTATAGCAGAAAGCCGGTCCTCATGAACCCGGTGAAACCCTCAAAGCTTCGACCGTCAGAGGGTTCACTTTCTCTAGCCGTTCCAGTGCCTCGGCCGCATGCTGGTCCTTGCCGTTCTTCAGATAAATACGTATCAATTCCAGCCAGGCCTCGGATAACCAGGGGTTGCGGCTCAGCAAATACTCATAAGCTTCTTCGGCGGTATTCCAGTTTCCCTGCCGCTTGGCAATTTCCAGCATCAATGAATAAAAAGGCATATAAGACGGATATTCCCGAATCTTTTCTTGCAGGAGCCGGAGCGATTCTTCATGCTGCCCCGCATGGACTTGATAACGAATCAAATCGCCCCACCCCTCGGGCTGATTGGAATTCAGATTCAGACTTTGCTCCATTGAGCGCTGTGCCGCTTGATACAGATGCATGCGCTCAAAAGCTTTGGCCCGGTCGAAAAGATAAGAAGCATTCTCAGGATCCAGGCGGACCGCGGCTTCAAACGATTTCAAAGCCGCCGCTGGTTCATCCAGTAGAATACGGGCGCGCCCCGCCAATTGATGAATTTCGGCGCGGTCGGGATACAGCGTTTCCATCCGGCTCAAAATCTTCAAAGCAAACTCGGGCTGCTTTTGCTTTTCCAGATGGTACTGGGCCAGTCCGGTCCAGGCCTGGCGATGATCCGGATTGGCTTCAATGGCTTCTTCGAACAGCGTTTTAGCCGCCGGCCAGTTTCCCGTCTTGGCATGAGACTGCCCCATCGCCGCGAGTAAATCCGGACGATTCACAGCTGCCGGCCGGGTGGTCACCATATCCGGCAATGTTTCCTGCTGATAATTTTTCAGCACTTCTCGAATTAAAGGCAGTGTGCGGTCATACAAGTGACGCGGCGCACTGAACTCCAGCCGTAGCTGGTCATCCGTATTCAGTTGCCCGGTCTGGGCCAGGCGCCGGGTATCGGTTTCATTCAGCAAAAAGAAGCTTAACAAACCCGACGCGCTGTCAATTCCCATGCTGGCCAGATCTTTGCGAAGCGCCTCCGATGCCTGTATCCGTTCTTCAATGGCATCAAAACGAAAAACGATCTTTTGATCGGAGGCGATCAGCAGCATATCCCCTTCACTGCCCTTCCACAGAGTGACATGAGGAAAGACGGCGGCCACGGACGCCACCACCATTTGAAAATCAGCCGGCGCTATTTCATAAGCCTGAAGCCACTGGCAGAAAATACCGCCCGGTGCCAGCCGCGACTGCACGAGGGCATAAAAATCCGTACTGAAAAGATAGGCCACTCCGGAGATCCACGGATTGGAGGGCTCGCTGATCACAACATCGTAAGTCTGCGGCTTCTTTAAAAGCAGATGATTGCGGCCGTCATTGAGCTCCAGATTCGCACGGGGATCCCGGTAGGCTCCGCGGTTGACGCTGTCAAAAAAAGGAGCCGCCTCGATCACGGCCGATTCAATTTCAACCGCATCCACACGTTCCACCGGGTGCGCCAGGGAAGCCGCCAGCGTCACGCCGCTGCCAAAGCCGATCACCAGGGATTGCCGGGGAGCGGGATGCAGCAAATGCGGCAAATGCCCAAGCAGTTGCTGCGTGACCATATCCACACTGGTTGAGGCATCCACTTTGCTGTTCACCCGCAAATGCCGGTGCGATCCCAACTGGTCGACATTGACGATGCTATGCAGCCCTTCCCGATAAAAAAGAATATGGCGCATATGGGTGGACGCCAGAACGTCCCGGTCCGGCTTGTCGAGAAGTTCCCCGGGACGCAAATGAAGCCCCGCGGTCATGCGAATCGGCGACCATCCCTCCCGGTTCTGCCAAATCGCCACGGCAAGAAGGCCGCCGCAAATGACTCCTGTCATGAGAACCCGGCGCGGAAAAGGCCGCAAAAAAAAGAAAGCCCCAACCGCCAGGGCGGTATTCAAAAAAACGCCGGTCATCAGGGTCGCATGGATTCCAATCCACTGGATCAGAACAAACCCGGCGGCGAGAGACCCCACGATATTTCCCGCCGTATTCATGCCGTACAGCCAGCCGACCTTGCTTCCCAGTTGCGGCAGACCTCGCGTGTAAAGCGCGGTGCTGACGGGAAACAGCGCTCCGAACCCGAAGGCCGGAAGGAGCATAAAAAAACCGCAGATCAAAAATCGAAAGACATTCATGAGATCGGGATGATCCTGCCCTAAAGGAATCAATCGAAAGAGCAGAAAATCCACCCGGTCAAAAAAGGGCAACACCAGCAGCACGCTCAAGGCAATCAACGCCTGCAGAAAAGCCCAGTCGGCCATTCGGGCCTCCTGCTTCTCCAGCCGCTTGCTGTAAACAAAACTGCCGATGGCCATGCTTCCCAGAAAAACACCCAGCATCACACTGAACGCATAGGTGGAACTGCCCATCACCGAGGCCAGCGCACGGGTCCAGGCCACTTCCTCCAGCATGGCCGCCATACCGGAAACAAAAAGGGCGGCCGGAAGCCACTGGCGGACTCCCTTCACAGCTTCTCCATCCACGCCCTGCCCGGCCGGCTCATGCGGGGCGGTTGCGCCTTGGCGGCGGGCCAGCAGGCACGCCAGAACCCCGATCCCCGCATTCACAACGACTGCCGCAATCAAAGTACGCCGCATCCCCAGCGACGGAATCAACCAGAATCCAGCCGCCAGTGTGCCGGTCATGGCGCCCGCCGTATTCAATCCGTATAACCAGGCGGTTCCTGAGCCAATCTGGGCAGGGATTCGCACAATAAAGCGAATGAGAACCGGCAGCGTCGCTCCCATAAGAAACGCCGGAATAAAAACCATGAAAAAGGCAAGAACCACACGGATCAACAGCAATCCCGTTGCACCGGGAGAGGCCCACCGGAAAAAAGCAACATAAGCGGATTCAATGGCCTGGCTGAACAAAAACGTTCCCGATGCCCAGAGCGCAATCCCCAACTCCAGCACACCATACAGAAACAGCAAATCGCGGGACCGGTCTGCGATGCGGCCGCCGGCCAGCCCGCCAAATCCCAGCCCGGCCATAAAGGCCGCAAGCACTATGGACACCGCATACGTGGTATTGCCGAAAATCAAACCCAGTTCACGCGCCCACAGGATTTCATATACAAGTGAGGTCGCACCGGAAAGAAAAAAGAAGATCGAGAGACGGAAACGCAGGTCTTGTGCAGAAAGCGTCATCGGCTAGGAAGCGGGCGCCTGGCCTTCACCGGAAGCATGGGCCAAGAAAGCATCGACTTTCTTCTGTTCTTCCGGATTCAGGGCCAGCATCATGATACCCGCATCATAATAATCCCGCTCAATGGAAGGACGGCAGTGGACCACCCGGCAAATGCGGCGGATGGGCCGGTCTTTCTGAAAAAGATCAATCGCAACATCCAGCAGGGTTTTTTCCGGCAGATTTTCACGGACACGGATCAGAAAACCGCCCGCGCTCATATTCAGGGTGCTCGCCAGACTGCCCTTACGCCATTTGCCCTCTTCTCCCTTTTCACTGGTGCGTTTATAAGCCACGACCATCTGAAGGTTAAACCGTTTGAAAAGCCGTTGATCCTCCCGGCGTTTAGAAGAAGATTTAGCGGAAGCCATTCCCGCTTCCTGAAGACTGCTTTTGGCGTCCGGCCCCATCAGGGCAGAACGGCTCATCAT
>CAZGID010000077.1:0-11013 GCA_964526065.1 uncultured bacterium | reverse complement strand
CGGCACCGAACCCCGTCCTCCTATGCCGCCTTTCCGCATGACCCGCGCGGATGCCGAGGCAGTCGTCGCTTATCTCAAGTCGATCGAATAACATTCCGGACCCCTTTTTAAAAAACTGTTTTTTGTCGGCTTTGACAAGCCCGGCGCTTTGAGGTAATTTTTAGTGACGGTTGGACCTTGTCCGCCGGGAGCGCACCCCATGGACGAAAAGCTGAATATTCTCGTCATTGAGCAAAAGGAAGAACTGTTCGAATATCTTGTCAACTTTCTTCCCCTGCTGGGCCCCTATGAAGTTCACCGCGCCCGTTTTCTGATCGAAGCGCTGGCCAAAATCAATGCACTCAAGCCTGTTCTGGTTGTCTACAACCTTTCGCTTGAGCAGGCCCATGCCCGGGCTTTCTTTCTGGAAGAAGTGGCCGGAAAGCACAAGACCACCCGTGTGTTCGCGCTGGTGGGAGCGGCAGCTGAAGAATCGGAGCTGAAGCGAATCGGCGTGAAAGATATTCTCGTTAAACCTTATGATTTGACCGAACTGAGCGACAAGATTCGAGACCTGCTGCCCGTTCAAAAGGGGGGCGTCCAGGGAACCAGCTACGCCCGTCTCTTGATCGCGGATGAGGAACCGGAAATCAGCGGCTATCTGGAAGAAGTGTTTCTGGCGCATGGCATCGAAGTTCACCGGGCAGCCGACAGCCAATCCGCTCTGGCTCTATTCCGGGAAAAACAATGTAATTTAGCAATCATAGGCCTGAATCTCGCCCGCATCGAGGGACTGGATCTCATCCGGATGCTCGAGAAAAGCACGACCCCGCCCTCTCCCCGCGATATCGTGGCCGTCACGGCCGCACTGGGGGGTTCACTGGAAGAAGTCCGGCGGCGCGGATTTCCGGTTTTCGAAAAACCCTTGAATATGTCGCTTCTGGAAGAACATATTCTGCGCGACTGCCGCCGCTACAACCTCTCTCTCCACTCCGCCTCCTCTTAAGGGCTTCTTAAAGGGGACAGGCACCTTTAAAAGGGACAGACAACTCCCCAAGGAGACCTGTGTGTCCCCAAATAAAGTACCTGTCACCTTTGGGAAATTAAAAGATGGAGGGGTAGGTCACAAGGAGAATGCGGTTTTCCCGCCCGGCAAGATTCTCGAAGGTGTGCGGAATGGAGGCATCGAAATAAAGCGTTTCATTGACCGCCACCTCGACTTCTTTGCGCCAGTTCATCCCGTGATAAATAAACAGGACGCTGCCTTCCCAGGGCTGAATGCAGGCACGCGCATACCCTTGAAATTTCCAGTATTTGAGCTTCTTGCCGCCTTTGAGGGTCATCACACCGATAAAGAAATCCCGCTGGCTGGCACTCGGCGGTGAATAGGCATGGATAGAAAAACCCTATTCCAGCTCAAAGGAGATTTCCCATCGCTGCCCGGCGGTGGTTTTAAACAAATTTCCCCGGTATTCCCCCCGCGCGCGCAGGAGGAAATCCTGCAGGGAAAGATTAAAGGCGGCCGCGATTTTCTCAAGATTGGCAAAGGAAGGGTTTTTGATCGAGTAGTTTTCGAGGCTGTGCAGGGTCTGCTTATTAATGCCGGTCACCCGGGAGAGCTTTTCCAGCGATAAACCGGAGCTTTCCCGCAATTCCTTCATGGCCCGGGCGAAATCAGGAATATCCTCGGGCTTTCCCTTCTTGTCGCCCGGAATTCCTGTCTTGCGCTTTTTATGCTCCTGCTTCAGCTTTTCGCTGATTTTGTCATACATCGGTCACTTTTCCCCTGTATGGCCACAACATTTTTTAAAACGCTCCGGGGCGGAAGCCATCCCGATTTCCGGGGATAAAGGCCCTCTCCAAGGAGCAATGTTACTAGTGTACTTGCCCTGGGAAGTCTTGTCAAAACAGACAAAACGTCCACTGAAAGAAAGTTGGGGGGCCCCTCCTTGTGGAGCCCCCAGGCGTCTTCTAGAGTTCCTTACGTGACACACAAAATGAACCAAATTCCCAAATCCAGCAAAAACCAAAAGGAGGTGTCCCATGAAAAATCTCATGAGACTCTGGAAAGACGAAAGCGGACAAACCATGGTGGAATACGGACTCTTGATCGCATTGATCTCGATCGCCGTGATCGCCGTGCTGGTCCTGCTTGGACCGCGGATCGCCGGCTTCTTTCAAGCCGTGGACGATCAGTTGGCAGCTTCAACGCCGACAACCACACCGCCGACCACGCCATAAACCACACCTGTGGAAAGCCCGCCAAGCCGGAGGGATTTGCAACCATCCCTCCGGCTTTTTTTTCGTTCTCCGGCGGAATCGAGAGGAAGCAATAATGGAAACGGCCTTGATTCTATTTCTGGGCATTGCCGCTCTGCTGGACTGGCACTATCGCCGCATTCCCAATGCTCTCATTCTGATTATGGCGATTTCCGGTTTATTCTGGCAAGGCATGCATCAGGGACTTGAAGGCGCCGGGACCTCTTTTCTCGGACTCGGCACCGGACTGCTTCTGCTCTATATCCCCTTTGCGCTGGGAGGTGTGGGCGGCGGGGATGTCAAACTGCTCGCCGCCATCGGCGCCTGGGCAGGGCCTGCGATGACGGTGCAGATCTTTCTGGCCGCGGCGGTGGCCGGAGGCATTTATTCTCTTTTCGAAATCACCCGGCAACGGGCCTGGAGACCCATTGCCGCCGGAATGCGTCATCGCTTTCAGTATTTTGTACTCCATCAAAAGCTCGCGCCCGAGAGCCAGATCCGTTTTACCGGCAAGCCGATTCATATTCCTTATGCATTGGCGATTACAGCCGGCTATTTGCTGATTGCATCAGGAGGAGGTGAATGGTTATGGAACTTTTAAAACGACACGGTTCCTTGATCGGCGCTTTGGTTTTCGCCACGATTACGAGTATCGGCATTTTTCATTATCTGGAAGGACACGAAAGCGTCTCGACCGCGGCCCCGGCGGAAATGATTCCGGTGGTAGTCGCCCGTCAAAATCTCGAAATGGGAAGAACGTTGACTGAAGCCGACCTGGAAATTCAGGACTGGCCGTCGAATCTGGCCAACCGTTCTTATTTCCGCAAGAAACATGATATTCAGGGGCGGATGCTGCGCCAGGCCGTCAACAGCGGCGAACCCCTTTCGGCCCATGACATTCTCACGGAAGAGGAAAAGAGCCGTATCCAGATCCCGCAGAATATGCGAGGCATCGCCGTGACGGTCCGCCGGTCCAAAGCCTTGTCGGATGCGCTGCAGGTCGGAAGCATTCTGGATGTCATCTCGATTCCTGCGGACGGGGATCCCGGCATGAGCCGCGTCATTGCGCATGCCGCCAAAGTGCTGTCGATTGAATCGGAACCACGGGACATGGACCGGTCACGGCCCTCGGAAACCATGGAGGTGCTCTTGATGGTGAAATCCCGGGAAGCGCGCCATATCGCCTATGCCGTCAATCACGGCCAGATCGAACTCGTGATGACGCATGCCGACACACCGCTTCTTGAAATTGTTTAAAGGAGAAGCCATGGAACGCAAAGACCAGATTCTCGTCATTGAAAATACGCTCCAGGGCATCGGTGAAATGATTGCCCAGGCAAAACCGGCCTGGCCGGTAGAAAAGAAGGACTATGTCGAATCGCGGAAATATTTAAGCCGTTATTCTCCGCGTGTGGCCATCGTCGATCTGACACAAACCGATCTTGCCCGCGACCTGCTGGAAACGTTTTCCCCGCGTCACCCGGATACCTATTGGGTCGTCGCGGGGCCGGAGCTTACTCCAGCCGACCTGATTACCTTTATGCGTCTCGGCACTTCCGATTTTCTCCGGATCCCGGGACCTGAAGAAGAAATCCCCTGCCTCATGGACCGGATTGCTTTGAAACTCGACCGGATGAAATCCGAAAAGGGCGAAGGCCGTAATCGAATCATCAGTTTCTATTCCCCCAAGGGAGGTGTTGGCACCACTTTCCTTGCAACTCATATGGCAAGACTGCTGGGTGCTTCCGAACCCGGACGGGTCCTGATTGCCGACCTCGTCCTGCAGCACGGAAATGTCGCTGAATTTCTGGATTTGAAAGCCGATTATACCCTGCTCGATCTTATTCAAAATCTGGAACGAATGGACCTTAAACTGCTGGAACATTCGCTGCGCCGTCATGCTTGCGGCACTTTCGTACTTCCCTGCCCGCCGAATCCGGAAGATTCGGAATGCATTTCGCCCGAAAAAACCGCTGAGATGCTGGAAATGATGCAGTCCCTTTTCCAGCATATTGTCCTGGATGTCGGGCATGAACTCAACGAAATCACGATCTCGTGTCTGGACCGTTCCGATAAAGTTTTTGTCGTCACCACACCCGACCTTCCGAGCCTTGCCGTCACCCAATCCGCACTGCGAACGTTTCGGAAATTCCGTTATCCGGAAGAAAAAATCCAGGTCATTCTCAACCGTTCCGGCATTCGGGGTGGAATTGAACGCGATCTTATTTTGAAAAATCTCGACGGCCCGCTCGCTCTCGAAATTCCCGATCATCCGGAAGCAGTCCTCAAAGCGGTCAATCAGGGCCAGGCGGTCTGGGACGCCGTCCGCTGCCCCCGGCTCGCCAAGGCCCTGGAGATGATGATCCCGGCCCTGGCCGTTCCGGAAGGAGAAGCTCTCCATGGCGCTGCGTGAACGGCTGAACCTCGTCCATCGCAAACCCAAATCCCCGGCTGAAGAAGTCCAGCTGTTCAGCTATCTCAAACAGAAAGTCCGTCAGTATCAGGACGTCAAGGCCTGGCTGCATCAGGAACTCATCCAGAGCATTGATCTTCCCAATCTGTTCAAACTCGAGCCGGACAAGGCCCGCGAGGAAGTCGCGAAGATCCTTAAAAAACTGCTGACCGAAAAAAAAGCACCGCTGAACCAGAATGAAGAACAGCGGATTTTGCAGGAAGTCGAAGATGAAACGTTCGGACTTGGCCCCCTCGAACCGCTGCTGGCAGACCCGAATATCAGCGATATTCTTGTCAACAATGCCCGTCAGGTTTTTGTAGAAAAGTTCGGAAAACTCGAACTGACGGACGTTGTGTTCCGGGATGAAAATCATTTGCGGCAAATCATCGAGAGAATCGTCTCCAGGGTCGGGCGCCGGATTGACGAATCCATGCCCATGGTCGATGCCCGTTTGCCCGACGGATCACGCGTCAACGCCATCATCCCTCCGCTGGCGCTGGACGGCGCCAGTTTGTCGATCCGCCGTTTTCGCAAGGACCCGCTGAAAATCCGGGATCTGGTGCAGTTCGGTACGCTTACTCAGGACACGGCCTCCCTGCTGGAAGCCATTGTCAAAGCAAGGCTCAATGTTTTGATTTCAGGCAGTACCGGTTCCGGTAAAACAACGCTGCTGAACATCTGTTCCGGCTTCATCCCTAATTCCGAGCGCATCCTGACCATTGAGGATGCTGCCGAATTGCAATTACAGCAGAATCATGTGGTCCGGCTCGAGACACGTCCCTCGAACATTGAAGGCAAAGGCCAGATTGCCCAGCGGGATCTCGTCCGCAATGCGCTGCGCATGCGTCCGGACCGGATCGTCGTCGGCGAAGTCCGCGGCGCTGAAGCGCTCGACATGCTTCAGGCCATGAATACGGGCCACGACGGCTCCCTGACGACGATTCATGCCAACTCCCCGCGGGATGCGCTTTATCGCTTGGAAACGATGATTCTGATGGCCGAAAGTAATATGGTTCAGTGGGCCATCAGCCGGCAGATTGCTTCTGCGATCCAAATCATTGTTCAAATCAGCCGCATGGCCGACGGGACGCGCCGTCTGCTGAGTTTGTCCGAAATTACGGGAATGGAAGGCGACACGATTTCGATGCAGGAAATCGTCAAATACCAGCAAACCGGAACCACGCATGACGGCCGCATTCAGGGAAAATTTGTTTTTACGGGCATCCGTCCCCGGTTTCTGGATCGCCTGCAGCGCACCGGGCTCATGGAAAAGCTTCAGATCTCGTTTTCCGGCGAGGCAGCCTCATGAGTTCCGGCCTGCTCGCCGTGGCCTGTTTCGTTTCCATGACGTTGATCCTGCTGAGTCTGTCCGGCGCTTTCCAGCGGCCGCGGCGGGCCGTGGAAAGCCGGGTGAACCGCTTTCTGTCTGCCGCGGAGGCGGCCGAACCTGTTTCGATCGAACGGCGCGGCGTGATCAGCGCCATGCCGTTCTTCAATCGCCTGCTCAGCCGTTCGCAGCAAATCTTCCGGCTTCAAGCCTGGATTCGCCAGGCCGGATTCCAGTTTTCGCCCGGAGTTTTCCTGCTTTTTTCCGCGACCCTGGGCCTTGCCTGTTTCTTACTCACCCAGATCAGCGGCACGGCCCTGATGCCGTCGATCTTGTTGACGGGGATGACGACCTGGCTGCCGACCGGCGTCCTGAATTTTTTGCGTTCTCGGCGCCAACTGGCGTTTTCGCGGCAATTCCCCGATGCCATTGGACGCATGGTGAGTTCGCTTCGGAGCGGCTACAGTCTCCAGATGGCTCTGGAAGCCGTTTCAGAAAACCGGGATACGTTGGCCGCACAGGAATTCGGCGAAGTGCGGGCCGAACTGGATCTCGGCCAGAGCTTCGAGCAAGCTCTGGAAAAAATGCTGGACCGCATGGATACAGCCGAACTGAGACTCTTTGTATCCGCCGTCAAAATCCAGAGAGAAAGCGGCGGCAATCTTGCCGATTTGCTGGATAATCTCGAGGGGACGATCCGGGAACGTTTCGAACTTCAAAACGAATTGCGTTCCGCGACGGGACAAGCCCGCCTCTCCGGGATTATCCTGAGCCTGCTGCCGGTTTTTGTGGCAACCGTTCTCTTTTTTGTGAACCGGGATTACATTCTCTTTTTTGTGCGGGACCCGGCGGGACGCGCCCTGCTGTGGGCTTCCGTTCTGAGTCAGCTGGCCGGTATCTGGATGATCCGGAAAATCATTTCAATAAAGGTGTAGCGATGACGATCGCGATTATTTGTACATTCTGGGCAATCTTCTGGGTGGCGCTCGAAGCCGGAAAAGTTCTAAGCGGCACGGATCACGGCGTTCAGGAACGGCTGGCGACCCTGATGCGTCCGAGCGCTTCGGCCGAAACCGCTAACCTGATGCCTCTCGCCTCGGAAAGTCCGGCGGCACGACGGTTGCGGTTGCGCCTCTCGCGGCTGGGGCTGAACCGCCGCAGTGATTTTGACCGCGCTTTGAATCTGCGCCGGCTTTCCTATCTGATGCCCGTTCTGGCCCTGGCGTTGCTTTTCTTCATGGGTTTCCCGCTGCCCCAGGTGCTGTTGGGAACCCTGCTTTTTTCGATCATTTTCGTTCTGACACCGAATCTGATCATGATGCGTTTTGCGATCCGGCGGCGGCAGGAACTCGCACGCCACCTGCCGGACACGCTTGATCTGATGATTCTCTGCCTGGAAGCCGGTCATTCCTTTCACGTCAGTCTGGTCAAAGTAGCCGAAGAACAGCAGCGCATTTCTTCACACATCAGCCGCGAACTCAAATTAACCAATCAGGAAATCCTGGCCGGAAAAAGTCAGAAGCAGGCACTGGACCATCTCGCGCAGCGCACGCAAATTGAAGAAATGCGGACCATCGTAGCGGCGATCAACCAGTCGGTCAAACTTGGCACCAGCCTGGTCAAAACGCTGCGGACCCAGGCCAATGTTTCGCGCAAGCGCCGCCGCGAAAAAATCCGGGAACTGATTCTCAAAACACCGGTTAAACTGATTTTTCCGCTTTTGTTTTTTATTTTTCCGTCGCTTTTGATTCTGGTGCTGGCTCCCAGTTTCATGAACATTTTCCGCAACCTGAGCGCCGTGGGGTATTAACATGAAAAGCAACTATTTTTACCTGTCCCCCGAAAAGGTGCCTGTCACCTTGGAGATTGAGATGGCCGAGACCCGCTGGCAGCGATTCCGGGGCCTGCTGGGAAGAGATACGCTGGCGGCCAACCGCGGACTCTGGATTCCGCATTGCCAGGGAATTCATACCTTTGGAATGCGTTTTGCGATTGATGCGCTTTATCTGGACAAAAGAGGCGGGATTCGAAAAATTGTCCGCCAACTGCCGCCGCACCGTTTCGGGCCGGTCGACTTTGGGACGGATGCCGTTCTGGAACTGGCTTCGGGTAATGCCGAGCGCCTGGGTTTTGAGCCGGGCGAAATTTTAATTCTCAGCCAGGGACTAAAATGTGCCGACGGGCTCTGGCGTGGCTCCGGCCAGATCCGCAATGCGGCCGGCGATTGCCAGGGATGATGTCGCCGCCGGTGACGGCGAATTCAACACATGCATCATGCGGGATTCCCGCAAATAATAGAAATCCTGAACAAGACGTCCGGAACGATCCACCGCCTGGGCACGCACTCCGGCATCTTCCGGCACTTTAACGAGATCCCCGTTCGTGACGCCGGGAACCAGTTTCCGCACATGCCGTGCATACAACGGTTTCATCATGGCTTCCAGCCATTCCTGAAAACCATTGAAAGAATAGCGCATTCCCATTTTCCAAAATGCCCCGGTTGTCATCATGGCCACATTTTCGCGAAGGGCAAACCGGTTCCACCGGTAGCCTTCGCGGGCGAATGCCAGAACCGCATTCGGCCCGACCTTGACGCGCCCATCCAGCCCCGGCGTCAAATGAACGCCCAGAAACGGAAGCCGCGGATCGGGTGCGGGATAAACCAGCCCGCGGATTTTCCGGGCCCAAACCGGACTCAATTCATAATACTCGCCCCGGAACGGAATAATCCGTACCGGCGGACGGGCGCCGGCCAGCCGCGCCACTTCATCAGAATACAATCCGGCACAATTAATCAGAAAGTCACAGCGCCATTCGCCCCGCTCCGTCTGGACCACGGTCCGGGAACCATCCGGCAGAATTCCGCGAACTCGCTGCATGAGCTCGATCGAGCCGCCCAACTCCCGGACTTCCTGAGCCAGACAGGCGGCCACCCGCTTATAATCCACGATGGAAACATCCGGAACGTAAAGCGCTTTCACCCCTTGAACTTCCGGTTCGCGTTCTTTTAATTCAGGCTCATCCAGCAGGCGCAGCCCTTCCACCCCGTTGGCTTCGCCCCAGGATTTTAACCGGTCCAACTGGGGAATCTCCCGGGGATGCGCTGCCACCACCACCTTCCCTTTACGCTGCCGGACAATGCCGTGACGGTCGCAGAACTCGTTGAGAAGCAGAATTCCGCGGCGGCAGAGAATCGCCTTCTCCGAACCCGGGCGATAATAAATACCGGAATGAATGACACCGCTGTTATGCCCGGTCTGGTGGGCCGCTATTTTTTTCTCTTTTTCCAGCACCGTGACAGCGGCTGCGCCTCTCAAGAGAAGTTCGCGGGCCACCGCCAGGCCGATAATGCCGCCCCCCACAATCAAATAAGACTGTTTCTGCATAAACACTCCTTCTTTATGAAGCAATTCGAATGCCTGCATTATCTTTACCTCTGCCCCGATGCCTATCGGGAATTATCTGAAAATTTAATCTGAATGACAGCCGGGGAAATCCCGACGAAAAAAGGTTGGAAAGGAGTTTTTACTTTCAGACATGCACGGCTGGCGTCACCCCTTCCATCTAATAAAATGATAAGAACCAAGGAGGTGATTATCATGAAACTAGCCAGCCTGCTTTATCAGTTACTCGAAAGCAACCAGGTTCCCTTTGAAGAAATTGAACATCCGGAAGCCATGAGTTCGGAAAGAATCGCCGAGCTGGAACACGTTTCCGGATATCGATTCGCCAAGCCGGTCATTCTAGCGATGAATGAAAAAGATTTACTGATGGCGGTAGCCCCTTCCAATTACCGTGTCTATCCCAATAAACTCGGTGCCTGGCTGGGTGCGGATCGAATCCGCCTCGCGACTGAAGATGAATTTGAATGGCATTTCCCGGATTGCGAACTTGGGGCCATGCCGCCCTTCGGACATCTCTATGCGCTTCCCTGCTACGTCGATTCCAGTCTGACTTACGGCGAATATCTTTTCTTCAATGCAGGTTCTCACCGGACCAGTATCCAAATGAAGATGCGTTACTATCTGGCCGTTTCCGGCGCCACGATTGCGTCTTTTGCGGCCGAGAAGAACACTGGGATTCCGGTCGTGTGAGAATGGAGATTTAAAAAAAAGAAAGTGCGGAGAGTTTTTTCTCGCATAGTGTCTTTTGAATTCCTGTTCGGAACCCTGTCCGAAAGATTTTTCTTTCGGGCATCTCGTCGCTATGCTCGGCCTTGGTCTTCTTGACAGCTCCTGAACCGGCTCTGTCTTTTTCCAAGACTTGAATTCAAATGAGCGGGCATTTGAATTCTTTTATCTCTCCGCACTTTCTGAATGATAGTATATCAAAGTTATTTTTTGTCACCATCGGGGCAGGTCTGATTCACACTCAGCAATCAGGATGGATGCACACTCTCCTACACTGAAACGTCTTTTGGGCGGCCGCGACACCGTGGCCATCACGGTCGGCGTCATTATCGGGGTCGGAATCTTTCGCGTGCCCGCCGAAATCGCGGCGCTTGTGCCCCACCCCGGTGTTATCCTCATGCTCTGGACAGCGGGCGGCTTGATCTCGTGGGCCGGCGCTTATTCCTATGCCGCCTATGTCGCCTTTTTCCCCGAGGCCGGAGGCACCTATATCTACTTGCGAGAAATGTACGGCCGTCTGATTGCTTTTCTTTTCGGCTGGATCAAAACTCTCGTGATTATTCCGGCTTCTGTGGCGGCCGTGGCTTATATCTTTTCAGCTTATCTGCTTGAAATCCTTCCAATGCTGCAACCCATTGGTTCACAAAGGGTTATATCCATCCTTATTATTTTGATTTTCATGCTGCTGAATATATGGGGCCTGCGTCTTGGCCAGCGGCTTCAATGGACTTTAACCGGCCTGAAAGTCATCGCCATGGTGGCCCTGATCGGGCTGGCTTTCTCGGCCGCGCCGGAGCAAACTGGCTCTTTCCTTCTTTCGGACGCGCCTTGGCACTCCACCTGGCCAAACTGGTTTCCCGCCC
>CAZGID010000076.1:0-11017 GCA_964526065.1 uncultured bacterium | reverse complement strand
TCGAAGGCGCCAATGTGTTCCGGATCAAGCGGGTAGATGAAGCCGGAAACGAAACGACAATCGATGTAACGCTGGTGGTCGATACAATTGCCCCGGCGATTGAAGTGATCAGCGGCTTGCTGACGAACAACCCGGCGGGTTATGAACTCGTGATTACGGTCGATGGGGTGGAAGAAAAGATCAGCGGCGCCGCCCTGAAGGCTCTTTTGAAAGACACGGCCGATCTGGTGGAAGGTGGCAATATTCTGCGGATCAAACGGATGGACGAAGCCGGCAATGAAACCACGATGGATGTGACGCTGGTGGTGGATACGATTGCCCCGGCGATTGAGGTGACGAGTGCACTGCTGACCAATGATCCGGAAAACTATGAGCTGGTCATCACGGTCGATGGGGTCGAAGAGCGGATTTCCGGCGAGGCGCTGGAAGCGTTGAATCTCACGCAAGGTCCGCTGCAGGAAGGCCTGAATGTGCTGGTGGTTTTCCGTGAAGATGCGGCCGGAAACGTGACCACCCGGATGGTAACGCTGACCGTGGATACGATCGCGCCGGAAGTGGAGTTGCCGGCAGGCGTTGAATCGCTCCTGACGAATGATTCGGTCCTTGAATTCACTTACCTGGTGGATGGCGAAGAAAAGTCATTTACCTTTGATCTGGAAGAGGGCGTCAATGAACTCGAAATCATTGAAACGGATGAAGCCGGTAATGAAACCATCGTCCGCTTCAGTGTGACGCTGGATACGATTGCTCCTGCGGTGCAGGTCACCAGCCAGAATCTGACCAATGATCCGGCCGGCTACGAACTGGTTTTGACCGTGGATGGGGTTGAAGAAAAAATCAGCGGCGAGGCCTTAAAAGACCTGCTCGTCAACGGTGAAGAACTGGCGGAGGGAGCGAATACGCTCCGTATCATCCGGCGCGATGCCGCGGGCAATGAAACGACAGTCGATTTTATCCTGACGGTGGATACCATCGCGCCGGGCATTGTGCTCAAGAGCGCCAATCCGACCAATGATCCGGACAATTACATTCTCATTATTGAGGTGGATGGCGTTGAAGAACAAATTTCGGGGGATGCCCTGAAAGCTTTGAAACTGCCAAAATCCGGCGGTCTGGCGGAAGGGACAAATGCCTTATTGATTTCACGGGCCGATGCGGCCGGCAATGTGACGACGGAACTCATTCTGCTTGTCGTCGATACCGCCGATCCGGTGCTGGAAGTAACCAGCCCGCTGGTGACGCGTAATCCGGCGTCGTACAGCTTGTTTCTGACGATTGACGGCATGCTTGAAATTATCTCGGGTGAAAAGTTGAAGGCGCTGCTGGTGGACAGCGAAGATTTTGTCGAAGGCGGGAACCGGCTCCGGATTGTGCGGCAGGATGCGGCCGGAAATGAAACGGTGCTGGAAGTCACGCTGACGGTCGATACCAAACAGCCCGCGATCGAAGTCATCAGTGCGCAGGTGACCAACGATCCCGCAAACTATGAACTTGTGATTACCGTGGACGGCGTGGAAGAGCGTTTCAGCGGTGCGGCCCTTGAAGCCATGCGGCAGCCGGCGGGACCGCTGAAAGAAGGCGCCAATGCATTTCTGATTGTCCGTGAAGATGCTGCCGGGAATTCGATTTCGTTTGTGGTGGGTGTGGAGGTGGATACCAAAGCGCCGGTGGTGGCTCTGACAAGCGCGGCAATGACCAATGATCCCGAAAATTATGTGCTCACCCTGACGGTGGACGGGCAGGAAGAGCAGTTCTCCGGCGAAGCGCTGGAAGCATTGCGGCTTCCGGCCGGGCCGCTGGCCGAAGGCGTAAATGTGTTCATGGTTACGCGTGAAGATGCTGCCGGCAATGCAACCGTCAAAATGATTTCGATTGTAGTGGATACCCAGGCGCCGGTCATTGAGGCCGTCAGCGAGTTGATTACCAATGATATTGCCGGTTATGAACTGGAGTTAACGGTGGATGGCGTGCTGCAGGTGATTAAGGGGGATGCGCTCAAAGCCCTGCTGGTCAACGGCACCAGTTTTGTGGAAGGTGACAATGCGATCCGGATTATCCGTCAGGATGCAGCGGGTAATGAAACGGTGCTGAACCTGGTGTTGAAACTGGATACTCAAAAACCGGTGGTTGAAGTGACCAGTGCTGCCTTGACGGCGGATCCGGACCATTATGAGCTCGTCGTGACGGTGGATGGCATGGAAGAACGCTTCTCCGGTGTGGCGCTCGAAGCGCTGCGCGATCCGGCCGGGGCCCTGAGTGAAGGCAATAATACCTTTGTGATTACGCGGGCGGATGCGGCTGGAAATGTGACGAGTATCACCTTTACGCTGCGCGTGGATGCCACGGCGCCGGTGGTGACGGGACTGCCGGCAGGCCCGGTGCCGACCAATAATCCGGATGCCCTGACCCTGACGTTTAAAATCGACGGCATGGAGGTGACGCGTACATTTGATCTGGATCTCGGCGAAAATCCGCAGGACGGCGTTCATAACGTCACGCTGAAAGTTCAGGATGAAGCCGGAAATGAAACTGAATTTACGGTTTCCATTCAGCTTGACCGCACGGCGCCGGAAATTGAATTGGCCGCGGGAATCAGCGAAGCACTGACCAATAATCCGGCGTTCCTGGTGACGTACAGAGTCGACGGCGTGGAAAAACAAAAGGCGTTTGTGCTGCAGGAAGGCGTCAACGAACTTTCGATTACGGAAACGGATGCCGCAGGCAACACCTCCACGAAAACTTTTCAAGTGACGCTGGATACGACAGCGCCGGCCGTGACGGATGTGCCGACGGAACCGATTCTGACCGGCGATCCCTCGCGGATTACCGTGACGCTCAAGGTGGACGGCGAATCCATTACCCGGTATTTTGCCATTGATCTGGGCGCCAACCCCGCCGACGGAGAACATGAAGTGACGCTGGATATTTTTGATGCGGCCGGAAACAAGACGCAGGTGAATGTGACGGTGCTGCTGGATACAACGGCGCCGGAAATAATTCTGGCGGATGGAATTGAAGGCAGCCTCAATAACAATCCGGCTCTGGAAGTGGCTTACACCGTGGATGGGCAGGCACGGACGGCTTCCTTCACGCTGACGGAAGGCGAAAATGAACTGACAATCACAGAAACCGATGCCGCCGACAATCAGACGGTACGCACGTTTAAAGTTTATCTCGATACCCAGGCTCCGGATGTTCAGAACATCCCCGGAGGCGAAGTGCTGACCAATAATCCGAATCAGGTCGAGTTGATTCTGACAATCGATGGAGTTGCGGTGGAGGCTGCTTATGACATTGACCTGGGAGAAAATCCTTCCGACGGTGTCTATGATGTGGAAGTCACCGTGCGAGATGCCGCCGGAAACGAAGTTCAGGTTCCGGTCCGCGTTCGTCTCGACACGACCGCCCCCGTGATTGAACTGCCGGAAAATCTGGATGGCCGCCTGACGAATAATCCGGCACTGAGCTTTGATTACACCTCCGACGGAGTCAACCGGACAGCCCAGTTCACGCTGCAGGAAGGCGAAAACATTCTTGAAGTGACCGAAACGGATGAAGCTGGAAACGTCCGGGTGGTGACGTTTACCGTGACACTGGATACGATCGCGCCGGTGGTGACAGGCGTTCCTTCTGATGCCATCGTGACGCAGAGTGCCAGTTCCATTGAATTGACGCTTACAATTGACGGGGTGGAAGTCACGCAGGTATATCCGATTGATCTCGGATCCGATCCCGCGGACGGAAAATATACCGTGACGCTGCCGATTAAAGACGAGGCGGGCAATCAGACGGATGTGCCGGTGAAATTGCTCTATATTACGCACCCTTCGACGCTGCCGGGAATGCCGGACGCCCGGGTGAGCGGTTATAACACCGACGGCCGTCCCGAATTTCCGGGCTATGTGGCGCTGGTGCCCCAGGATGAATCTCATTTCTCGTACCGTTACGACATTGGCTCGGGAGCAGGCGCGCGCATCGATGTCATTCTGGAACCGGAAGACCGGACCAAAACGATGAATCTGGGAACCTTCGCCGCCCTTTCGCTTAAGCGTGTCAACAAGCTGGCCGAATCGGACGGTCTGCAGGAGATGACGGTGATCTTTATCGACCGGGACGGCAACCGCATTGAAAAGCGGGTGACGGTCGGCGATACGCTCCAGTTGTACGGATTTGACCTTGAAAAGCCCGGTTTCGATGCGGCGCATGTCGACAAAATTATTCTGATGCATCAGTTTACGGACCTGGATGCGGAAAAGAGCCAGCGCGAACTCGACCGCCGCGGTGAAATTTTCGTGAATATCGGCGGGTTGTATGCCGAGCGCCGCATCAAGGGAACCACGTACAACGAGAATGACCTGACGCAGTTCCCGGCCGACAGCAAGCTGGATTCCAGCGGTCTGGTGGTGGGTTCGGGCACCGTGCCGGGATTTATCACGCTGCTCAATAAGGATGAAGCGGGCCGCTATTCTTTCCGCTACAACGTCATCGGCTCAGCGGGAGCCACGGTACGGACTCACATTTTCCGTCCGGATGATCAGGGAATCAGTCTCGGTTCGAATGTCGTGCTGGCGATGCGCAACAGCGGGAACAAAGCGAACGCGCTGATCCGGTTCCACGACAGCGGCGGCCGCGTTGCCGAATACATCCTCGAGTTGACAGGGGATATGCAGAATTTTGTCCTGAATCTGGATGATCCGGTTTTTGCCGAGATGGGATTTGACCGCAGCCAGGTCATGATGATGGATATCGAAGTGAACCGGAAGCTTTCACCCGATCCGGCCGGCACGATTGTATTCCAGATCGGCGGTCTGGATGATCATTTCAAGGTGATTGAAGGGAAAAGCGAAGAATCGACGGTGGCCAAACATGTGAGTCAGCTGATCGGAGAAGGACGCGTGGAATTCTTCGGACGTTTCTTCACAAAAGATAACCCGGCTGCCATTACGGACGGCGTGGAAGAGACCGAAGGGCTTGGATTCCGGTTCGACGTCTCGCGCGGTTCTACGGATGAAGCCGGACTGCGCATTCTGGCGGCGGAAGGCACGACCTTCTCGCTTGATACCGGCAGCCTGCTTAATTTCAAGGCGCAGGTGCTTTCGGTGGATAACGAACCGATGACAACCCCGCTGACGATGCAGTTGTCGGCTCAGGATATCAATGGCGAGATGGTGACGGTGCTGCTTAAGATCACCAGCGATACGGCCTCTTTTGAAGTCGATCTGGATGACATCAACCCGCAGTTCCGTGCCGACAAGATCAAATCCATTGAATTCAAAGTGGATCAAAAGACCGAAAGCCTGCAGCAGATGCGCCACGCCAAATTTAATTTGTGGCTGCAGGAACTGGCCGAGCAGTTTAATGTGCCGGTAGACGAGGAATAATCACTTCAGACGTTCTGCCACACGCCGGATGCCGCTTTCGAAATCTTCCCTCGGTGTGAGAAGACTGACCACGAGGTAGCGGTCACTGTCGAAATCAAAAAGAAATCCGGGATACGTCAAGACGCCCGCATGCTGCAGCAGATCGAGCGCCCACTCCTCATCGATGGCGGTTGCCGGCATTTGCAGAACGGCGCTCCAGCCGCCTTCCGTGTGCAGAACCTGCACGGGATGTCCCTTAAGCCCATGGCGGAGCTGTTTTTCATTGCTGGATATCCTGTCCCGGATTTCGGCGGCAATTTCCTTTTGTTTTTCCAGCCAGACCGGCAGCGCGTTTTGCACCGGTGTGCCGATGGAAAGAAATGTATCGGAAACGACTTCCAGCCGCGCCATCGCTTCCTGTACGGCGTCTTCCGGCCCGGTAACGATCATCCATGAAAGTTTCATCTGCGGCAGGCCCAGCAGTTTGGAGATTCCGCCGAGCGTAAAGGTTAAAACATCCGGCGTCATGGCCGCCAGCGGAGGCGGCGGGTTTACGTCAGCCAGCGGAAACTCGTAAAAAACTTCATCCACAATATGCGCGCACGAGGAAGTGCGGCAAAAATCCGCCAGCGTCTTGGCATCTTTCCGGTTCACGTAATGGCCCGTGGGATTGTTCGGGTGCACGCTCAAAACGGCCCGCACGGAGCCTGCCGGAAAATGTTTGAGACCGGCGGCCGGCAGCTGCCAGCGGCCGCTCTGGTATTCCAGCGCGTAACGTTCGAGCTTCAGGTCATGCAAATCCGTAAGATATTCGAGCAGCGGATAGCTGGGTTTCGGCGCGAGAATGCGATCCCCCGGATTGGCCAGGAGCCGGAACAGAAAACTGTAGGCTTCGCTGGTGCCGGCGGTCAGCAGAATCTGCCGTTCCGAAACCGGCAGGCCGCATTCCTGATAATAATGCGCAAGCGCCTGACGGGCGCGGGGCAATCCCAAGGGGTCGGGGTTATAATCGAGATTGGCGGGATTCGAGAAAGCGGAAAGCAGATCCGGATTCAAAAACCGGAAGCCGGCCCGCGTCGGATTGGTGAGGGTTAAATCCAGGACGTCACGGCCGCTCTGCCGTAAGTGCCGCGCCGCTTCGCTAAGCGGATTGGCCGCCAGCGGCCAGTTGCTGCGCTCGGAAAACTTCATCGGGTAACGGCTGCGTCCAGCAGGCGGCAGACGGCCGCCCGGTCCGGCTCCCATCCGAAGACCTGCCGCCAGATTTCCGGTGTTTCCATGGAAAGATAAAGCGTGGTTTCGGGGCTGCGGCGGCGGATCATGGTGGTGACCGCCCGGTAAATTTCGATGCGCCGCGGACGGAAGTAGCGCAGTTTGCCGTCCATGCCGCGGGCCCATTCCGCACTGCCGAGCGGTGAGCGGGGAAAGCGATCCTGCATGACCGGTTTTAAAGACGGCATCATGCGCAGACAACCCAGACTGATCCATGCGATTCGCTCCGCCGGAATCCGGTCGAAAAGCGAATCGATCACTTCTTCATAATCTTTTTCCCAGCCGGGATAATCGATGATGGGGTCGAGATGGAATCCCAGACGGTACCCGGCGCCGGCCACCCGGACGGCGGCTTCCAGACGCTCATCAATAGAAGCGCATTTGTGTTCTTCTTCCTGCTGAATTTTACGCGAATTAATCGACCAGGAAACCAGCGTCCGGCCTTTCGGGTCGAGCGCCAGCAGGGCATCGATGTGCGTGCTTTTGGTTTTCAGTTCGAGGACCGCATTTTTTTGTCCGGCAAAAAACGGGACCAGCAGAGCGGTGTGCCCGGCAATGGGATCCAGCGACAGCGAGTCGGCGAGCTGCCCCGTGCCGATGCGGAAGAACCGGTCCTGATTCGCTTCCAGGGTCGCGGCCAGGCGCGCGAGCATTTCTTCCACATTCACATAAAGCGTCAGCATGGGATTCGTCAGATAGGATTGCAGGATGCAATAACTGCATTCCAGATCGCAGCCTTCGGCCAGATGCAGGGTGTAATAATCGCAGGATAAATAGTTTTCGGATTCGGGAAACGGTTTGAAAGAACGCCCGCGGTCATAGGCCAGGTACAGCGTGCGTTTGCCGGCGCCCACCGGATCGGCTTCGCGGCGCAACGCGTCAATGGCGGCGCGGGGATCGGGCACATAGGCGGGCTGAATCTCCGCGAAATGCTGCAGCACCCGTTCGGTCAAGGCAAAGTTGCGGGCCGCTTCTTCGACATAGATGCGGGCGGGACGGTAAAGTTTAGAGGAGGCCATGCACCAGCGTGCGGATTTCTTCCGCTTCCTTTTCTTTTGAGCGTTTGAGCGCGCCCTGAAGATAAATCTGCGTCTTGGATTCCAGCATAGCGCGTGCGGCATAGGCCTGGGTTTCGCTCAACTTTCCCGACTCCAGAATTTTGACCAGGGCACGGATGCGAAAGCGGTCCATGGCCGGATAAGCATGCGAAAGTTGATCGGCGTGGCCGCCATATTTGACGACATAAGGCGTCGAAATAAGACCGACCGGGTTAACGGCGGCAACACGCAGCCAGAGGTCATAATCTTCACAGGCCGGAAACGATTCATCGAATCCGCCCGTCTCCTCCCACAGCGACCGGTGCATTATCACGGCCGAAGGACTGATCAGGCATAAGGGAAGGCAGGCTTCAAAAATCTGCCCGCCCGTCTTCTGGTGCTTTTTCATGGGATTGACGCGAACACCGTTCCGGATCCAGATTTCTTCGGTTTGCGCGATGCGGTATTCCGGATTCTGCCGGAAGAATTCCATTTGGGCGTCCAGTTTGCCCGGCAGCCAGACATCGTCGGAATCCAGAAAAGCGATCCATTCGCCGGAGGATGCGGCAACGCCGCGGTTCCGGGCGGCCGCCGGGCCGGCATTGGCCATGCGGATCATCCGGACGGCCGGAAATTCCTCCGGCAGCCGGACGGGGGTTTCGTCCTCCGAACCGTCATCCACGACCAGAATCTCAAATTCGGGACCCCGCTGGGTCCGGACGGATTCCAGGGCGCGTTTGAGCCACGGGTAACGGTTCCAGGTGGGGATAATGACGCTGATTTGCATGGCCTACTATAGCATAGGGGGCCGCTTCATTGACAGGGCCCCGGGCCGGGTCCTATACTAACCAAATACTTGATTTTAAGCCCTGAAGGAGCCGTCTGATGGACTCATTTACACAGCTTTCCCTCCGTGAGTATCTGGACCGTTTAGCCAGCGATGCCCCCGTCCCGGGCGGCGGCAGTGTTTCGGCCTATACCGCTTCACTGGCCATGGGCTTAACCCAGATGGTGGCCCGCATCACGCTCAAACGTAAAATCAAGGAAGGCCTGTCGGCTGAAGACCGCGCCAAAGAAGAAGACCGCCGCGGCACGATTCAGAAGATTCTCGATTCGCTTGAAAAAACCCGCCAGGACGCCTTTCAGATTGTGGATCTCGATCCGCAGGTCTACGAACAAGTGATGAGTGCCTGGGGCGGTGAGGCCAGGCAGATGGAAGAAGCGCTTGGGAATTCATTCCGCCTGCAGGCGGATCTCTGCCTGTTGATTGTAATGGCCAATGAATGGAATACGAATCTGGCGCATCTGGTGAAGGGTTCCATCCGCAATGACCTGCTCGTCAGCGCGGGCCTTCTGAAAGGCGCGTTTCATGGCGCCTATCACACCGCCATGGTGAATGTCGTTTATATGAAAAACGAGAAGAATCGCGAGCATGCCGAAAAAGCGCTCGCGGAATTAAAGTCGCGTTTTGAACAAGTGAGGGAACCTGCCCGTGCCGGTTAAAGAAGCCAAACTGCTGGAAGGAAAAATTCCGGCCGCTGCCATTCGCGAAGAAATTCAGAAAGAAATCGAAGCGCTGGTAGCGCGCGGTGAACCGCGTCCGGCTTTGCTGGCGCTGCAGGCCAGCGACGATCCTTCCTCGGCCTGGTACATCGGCCAGCAGGAAAAGTGGGCCGCCAAGCTCGGCATTGAATTCGAAAAACGCGGACCGGATCAAATCACGAACCAGGCGGCGCTTTTGAAAGCGCTGGAGAGCACCACAAAATATCACGGTATTTTTATTGCGATGCCGCTGCCCAAAGGGTTCGATACGGACAAAGTGCTTTTTGCGCTGGACCCGCACAAGGACGTGGAAGGCGTGCATCCGGCCAGTCTGGGTTTAATCGTTCTGCGTAAATCGCGTTTGATTCCGCCGACGGCTTATGCGGCCCTGCGGCTGATTGAACTCTCAGGCCTCGAATTGCGAGGCAAGAAAGCCGCCATTGTCGGGCAGAGCGCGATTGTCGGTCGGCCGCTGCAGCTTCTGCTGGGCGAGCGGCGGGTGACGACGGTGGTTTGCAATACGGGAACGTCGGCTGAGGAAATGCGTCAGGCGATTTCGACCAGTGACATTGTGGTCGGCTGTGCCGGCATGCCGGGCTTGATCAAAGGGGATTGGATTCGTCCGGGTGCTGTGGTGATCGATGTCGGCACGACGGAAGTCGAAGGCAAGCTGGTCGGCGATATTGAATTTGAAGAAGCGCGTCAGCGGGCTTCCTATATAACGCCCGTCCCCGGAGGGGTCGGCCCGCTCACCGTCACCATGCTTTTCCAGAATCTCATGCATGCCTACCGCTGGCAGCGGGGCGCCGTCTGATGCGCCTCACCGTCCGGGCGGTCCGGGAACGGAAGAAAAAAGAAAAGCTGGTCGTTCTGACAGCCTATGACTGGCCGTTTGCCCGCGCGCTGGATGAATCCGGCGTGGATATTGTGCTGGTGGGCGATTCGCTCGGCATGGTGATGCTGGGTCATGACAGCACGGTGCCGGTGACCATGCGCGATATGCTGCACCACACCCGCGCCGTGAACCGCGCCGTAAAAAAGGCTTTGCTGGTGGCGGACCTTCCATTCGGAGCGTATGACACCCCGGAGCGTGCGCTCCGGAATTCCAAACGGCTGTTGAAAGAAGCCGGGGCGGATGCGGTCAAGCTGGAAGGCGGCCGCCGGGTCGAACGCCAGGTCCGGGCGCTGGTGGACGCCGGCATTCCGGTGATGGGCCATCTCGGCATGACGCCCCAGACCGCCACGGAACTGGGCGGTTACAAAGTTCAGGGAAAGAAAAAAAAGCAGGCGGATGAAATGCTGCGCGAAGCGGCATTGCTCGACCGTCTGGGCGTGTTTGCGCTGGTGCTCGAATGTGTGCCGGCGCGTCTGGCCGCCCGGATTACGCGGCAGGTGAAATGCCCGACGATCGGGATTGGAGCGGGAGCTTCGACGGACGGACAGGTGCTCGTGCTGCATGACATGCTGGGGTTTTCCGGCAAAGTGCATCCGCGTTTTGTCCGGCGTTTTGCCAATCTGGAATCGATCACCCGCAAAGCGGTTGCCCGTTATCGCGAGGAAGTGCGGCAGGGAAGTTTCCCGTCGCCGGAGGAGAGCTATTGAAGAACTTTCAGATTCTTGCTGCGGATAAAGATCCGGCCTTGCTTGAACTCATCCGCACGCGGCTTGGCGTGCGTCACTACCGGGTCGTTACGGAAGAGGAAAGCGAAGCCGTGCTCCGCGCCCTGGCCCGCGAAACCTTTGATCTGGTGCTTCTCTCTACCGACATGGAACGTGTCGGCGGCCGTCTTTTGATCGAAAAGATCC
>CAZGID010000075.1:2183-11170 GCA_964526065.1 uncultured bacterium | reverse complement strand
TTCCTGGCGGTCAATTTTGCGCTGAAGTTCCATGAGACCGTAAAGCAGGGCTTCGGGCCGCGGCGGGCAGCCGGGCAGATGCACATCGACGGGGATATAACGGTCGATGCCGCGCAATACATTGTAGCCGTCGACGAACGGGCCGCCGGCAATGGAGCAGGCGCCCATCGTAATCACATATTTGGGTTCCGCCATTTGATTGTAGAGCCGGACGACCTGCGGCGCCATTTTTTTGGTCACGGTTCCCGAGACAATCATCAGATCGGCCTGCCGAGGCGAGGGACGGAAGAGTTCGGCGCCGAAACGGGCAATATCATACCGGGCGCAGGCCGTTGCAATCATTTCGATGGCACAGCAGGCGAGGCCGAACTGCATGGGCCAGATTGACGAACGGCGTCCCCAGTTATAGAGCTGATTGAGACTGGTGACGACAACGCCTTTTTTGGCCAATTCGCTTTTCAGGCCCTCGTCCACATTGGAGACATTCGGTTCAAACGCCATTTATTCCCACTCCAGAAAGCCCTTTTTCCAGGCCCAGATCAAACTTTCCGCCAGAATCACGATGAAGAGCATCATGGCCAGAAAACCCTGCAATCCAAAGGCCGGAAAGGCGATGGCGCAAGGATAGATGAAGACCGTTTCAATATCGAAAACCACAAAGAGCAGCGCAAACAGGTAGTACTGCACCCGGAACTGGATCCAGGGATCGCCCTTGGCTTCCATGCCGCATTCATAAGAAGCATTTTTAATGGCGGAAGGTTTTTTGGGAGCGATTCGGCTGGCCAGAAGTACGGGAAGTACGGGGAAAATCAGCGCAACGACAAAGAAAATGCCAATAAACAGATAATGGTAGGTATAGGTGTCGATTGCGATCATGGATCCCGTTGGGATAATTTCAAACATTATAAGAGAAGGTTCTCTAAATTGTCAACGATACATCAGTTATGAAAATTGCACCGGGCCTGTGGTACAATGCCGCCCCATGAATCCTCTTGAAGTCGGCTGTGCCATCATCCGCCATAAAGGAAAACTGCTGATTGCCCAGCGCAAACCCGGCGATTCCTATGCCGGTTTCTGGGAATTTCCGGGAGGAAAGAAACGTTCCAGCGAGACACTGGAAGCCTGCCTGGTGCGCGAAGTGCAGGAAGAGCTCGGGATCCGCGTGCGGCCGGTGGAACTGGTTTTAAATCAGCTTTACCAGTACCCGCGGGGGAGAAAAATCCGGCTCTACTTCTATTTATGTGATTATGACTTCGGAACGCCGGTTTGCCATGACTGCTATGCGATCCGGTGGATTCAACCCGAGGAGATGCGGCGCTTTCTATTTCTGCCGGCCGATATTGAGGTGATCAACCGCCTGATTGCCCGGCGGCATTTTTACTTCGGTTGCCGCTGAACAGGGAAGTCCGGTTGGTTAGTCGTATTTTTCGTAGAAAATCTGGCCGTGGGAAAAGCCCATATCCAGGGCCGTGCTTTCCACTTCCCGGATCATCGCCGTCAGGCCGCAAATATAGAGGTGGGCATCCGAGACGTTCTGAATGTATTTGCGGAGCATGACCTGGACGTATTCGCGTTCGCCTTTCCAGGATTCCGGGCGCGAAACCGTAAAAACATTGCGGACATTCGGGTTTTGGGCCGCCAGCGCTTCAAATTCTTCCTGATACAACACCTGATTTTCATACCGCGTTCCGAAAATGTTCCAGATTTCGCATTCGGCCTTTTCATGCACCAGTTGGTGGATCATCGCGCGGAACGGCGCGACGCCGGTACCCGTTGAAACAAAAACGATGGTTTTGGGCAGGGGGTGCTTCGCACTGAAAATCCCCAGCGGGCCCTGAATGCCAAGGGTATCGCCCTCTTTCAGATTCCACAGATGATTCGTCGCCAGGCCGCCCGGGACTCGCTTCCAGATAAATTCCAGCACGCCTTTCCAGGACGGCGGCGACGCAATGGAATACGGACGCTTCAGTGTTTTGGGTGCGCCCGGGATATCCAGCAAAAAGTTGACGAACTGACCGGCCTTGAAATCAAAAACGGTGTTTTCCGGCAGGGCGACGCGGAAATTGCGCGTATCATCGCCGATTTGGCGGATTTCCTGAATCGTGGTTGTAAAGATTCCAGCACGCATATTCGTTACTTTATTTGGTGTAAGACGGAAAATTCCGGGTAGTATAGTGGGGGAAACGCCTTACCGGAAGGCATTATAGACAAAAAACGGGGAAAAGCAACGGACGTATGGAAACACCTTTAAATCCTGCCGCCGAAGAACCGAAGCAGAAAGTCGTGCCCTTCCGCCTTTCACTACGGTACAAGCTGGCGTTTCCGGTTGTGATTTTCGTCAGTCTGATGCTCTTCCTTCTTTTCTATACCACGTTCAAACTGGTGCGCGGTCTAGTGATGGAAGGCGTGGAAGAGCGTCTGACCGCCATCACAGATGTCTTTGCCGAAACCCTCAAGATTCCACTTTCTCTCGAAAACAAACAGGACCTGCTTTACCTTCTCTACTGGATGACCGAACAGGGCGATGTTCTGGAAGTGCGCGTCTTTGACCCGGAAAACCGCATCCTTGGGACGGTAAATCCTTCTTTTACCTTTCCCGAAGGGGTGCTGGAGCCGGAATTCGAAGGTGTTCGCCGGATCAGCGAAGATGCGTTTGTGGCGGCCAAAAGGGTGATTTCTGATGAGCAGATGCTGGGACGCGTGCTGGTTTTGTTTTCCAATATCGATATCGAAGAAGAGTTGAAAGAGATTTTCGAAGAACGTTTGCTGATTGCCTTCATCATGATGATCCTTTTGTCGCTGTTGACCAGCGTGGTGACCTGGATCGGCATTCGGCCGCTTTTTGCACTGGAAAAGACGGCGCGGCGGATTGTGGCCGGCGATCTGGGCGCCCGGGCCTCGATCCATTCCTATGATGAAATCGAAGACCTTGGCGGAGCCTTCAACGAAATGGTGTCGCGGCTGGGAAAAAGTCTGGACCGGCTGCGTTCGCGCACCGAAGCCCTGGAAGAGTCGGAAGAGAAATACCGCCTGTTCGTGGAAAATGCGAGCGATATTATTTTTACGCTCACGCCGGCCGGCGAAATCATTCTGCTGAACCGCGGCTTTTCCGGCTGCACGCGCGAAGAAATTCTGCATGGCGGTCTGGGGCTGATTCTGGCTTTGCATACCGAAGAATCGCGGGAAGAATTTCAGACGGCTGTCGAAAACGTCAAGCAAGGCAAGCAACCCATTGTCAACGTGCCGGTGATGCATATCGACCGCATCCGGCACTATGAGGTTTTTTATCTTGCCAATATGACGCCGGTGCTGGATCACGAACAGCAGGTGAAAATGATTCAGGTGATTATGCGTGATATTACGGAATTGCGGCGGATCGAAATGATGAAAGAGTCGTTGATTCGTGACGTGGCGCATGAACTCAAGACGCCGGCCGCGAAGTTTCAGATGGCGCTCACCTGGTTTGAACGGGAAATGCAGCGCGATGAAAGACAGGAACAATATCAGGAAATCGTGAACATCCTGAAAAACAACACCGACCGCCTGATGCATACCATTTCCAGCATCATGGATCTGACGAAGCTTGAATCCGGTGTAGAACAGATTGCGCGTGAAGAACTGGACCTGAACTCCCTGCTCGCGCAGTTATGCCAGGAGATGACGCCCTTTGCCCGGGAAAAGGGATTGAAGCTCGACTGCCATCCGGCCGCTGCGCCGCTTCGGATGACCGGCGACCATCATATGCTGTACCGTCTGTTTTCAAATCTGATTCAGAATGCCATCAAGTACACGCCGAAAGGCAGTATCCGGGTGGAGGCGGTGCGGGAAGACCGCCTGCTGCACGTTACGATTACGGATACGGGCATCGGCATCGATGCCGACGATCTGGAAAAGATATTCGAGCGGTTTGTCCAGAAGACGGCGGCTTCGGTTGGTATCGGGGTCGGGCTGACGATTTGTCGGGATATTGCCGCGCTTCATCACGGAAAAGTCTGGGCAGAAAGTTCAGGGCCGGGAACCGGCGCAACCTTTCATGCGACCTTTCCCGCGTTATGAATCCGGGTATAATACTAAAAAGGAATTTATGGCGGATATCAAAGTTCTGATTGTCGAAGATGATGAAGAACTGCATACACTCTACGGATTGTATTTGCAGGGAGAGTCGTATGAAGTGCTGCGGGCCTTTCATGGCCGTCAGGCGCTCGATGTACTGCAGCGGGAATCTCCGAGTGTCATCGTGCTGGACATGATCATGCCGGAGATGGGCGGCGAGGATTTGCTCCGCGAATTGCGGGCGCGCGATCTGGCCCAGCGGATTCCGGTGATTATTGCCAGCGTGAATGAGAAAATTCCGCGCGAAATTCTGGGAATGAAAAATATTTTTGCCGTCCTCCGCAAGCCTTTTTCCATGGACATCCTGATTGGAAAAATCAAGGATGCCCTCAATCATCGCGCCTGAGAGACTGAAGTGCCACCGTGGCACTTCGTTCAGGTGCCACGTGGCACCTGAAGGGGGGCCCCATGCCAGCCTATGAGATTCTGGATCACCCGGCCGATGTCCGGCTCCGGATTTTCGGGGCGACACCGGAAACCCTCTTCGAAAATGCCGCCCGCGGATTCAATGATCTCGTCACGAATGCCGTGTCCCTGGCGGAAGAATTCCGCGGCCTCTCCGGGGCTGAGCAGACCGAAGTGCATCTGAAGCTCGAAGAGAACGGTCTGGGGCCTTTACTCCTGGCCTGGCTGCGTGAATTATTGTTTCTGTTTGAAACCCGCCGGCAGCTTTTTTTTGACTGTCATTTTCAGATCCTGAATGCCGATCGTCTGGAAGCCCGCTTGAAAGGGATCCTTTTTGATCCGCCGCGGCATGAACAGAAATGGGAAGTGAAAGCCGTGACCTGGCACGGGTTCAAACTCGAAGAAACGGCACAGGGCTGGACGGCCGAAGTGCTTTTCGATATTTGAGGGAGTCATGATTCAATCCGGTATTCCGCTTAAAAAAATTGACGAGTACCGCTGGGAAATTCCCATGAGTTTTCGCAAGGGAATGCGGGTGCCCGGACTGATATTTGCCGACGAAAAAATTCTGCCGCAAATTTATCAGGATAAGGCGCTGGAGCAGGTGGTGAATGTGGCGCATCTTCCCGGCATTGTCCGGTATTCGCTGGCCATGCCCGACATTCACTGGGGCTATGGCTTCCCGATCGGCGGTGTGGCGGCGACGGATCCCGAACAGGGCGGCGTCGTTTCACCGGGCGGCGTGGGGTATGACATCAACTGCGGCGTGTGGCTCGTGCGCACGCGTTTGCAGGAGTCGGAAATCCGGCCGCGTTTGAAGGAACTGGTAGTAGCCTTATATAACCGCATTCCCTGCGGCGTGGGCCGCTCCGGGTCCATCCGCGCAAATAAAAAAGAACTGAGAAAGCTGGTGGTTCAGGGCGCCCGCTGGGCCGTCGGGCAGGGCTACGGCTGGCCGGAGGATACGGAACATATGGAAGCACGGGGGGCGCTGCCGGATGCCGATCCCGACAGTGTTTCGGAACGCGCCTACGAGCGCGGGGCCGGACAGCTGGGAACGCTGGGTTCCGGGAATCATTTCCTTGAAGTACAGGCGGTCGATGAGGTCTATGATGAAGCGCTGGCCCGCCGTTTCGGGCTTGAGCGGGGAAGTGTGACGCTGATGATACACTCCGGTTCGCGCGGATTCGGTTATCAGATTTGTGAAGATTCCCTGGAACTGACGCGCCGGGCGCTGGGCCGTTACAACATTGAAGTTCCGGATATTCAGCTGGCTTGTGCGCCGGTGAATTCGCCGGAGGGCCGCCAATATTTAGGAGCGATGCGGTGCGCGGCAAATTTTGCGTGGAATAACCGGCAGTGCCTGATGGCTTTGGCGCGGGAAGTTTTTGAGCAGTTTTTCGGGCAGAGTGCACGCGATCTTGGCATGGACCTGATTTATGATGTGGCGCATAATATTGCCAAGTTTGAAAAATTCCGGGTCGATGGCCGGGAAAAGACCTTATGCATTCACCGCAAGGGCGCGACGCGGGCCTATGCACCGGGAAGCGAGGAATTACCGGCCGACTACCGGGAAACCGGTCAGCCGGTGATTATTCCCGGCGATATGGGGCGGAATTCGTTTTTGCTGACAGGCACAGCGCAGGCGATGGAAGAAACGTTCGGAACTTCCTGCCATGGGGCGGGCCGGGTGCTCTCGCGGCGGGCGGCGGTCAAAGCCGCGAAGGGCCGTTCCATCATCCGGGAACTGGAATCCCGGGGGATTTATGTGATGGCCAGCGGCCGCCGCGGCGTGGATGAAGAACAGCCGGCCGCTTATAAAGATGTGAATGATGTGGTTCATGTGATGCATGAATCCGGGATTGCCCGCAAGATTGTCCGGATGCGGCCTTTGGGTGTCATTAAGGGATGAAAAAAAAACGATTTCTTGCCGCTTTGTTGCTGGTGAATCTTTGCGCGGCCAGTTTTTTGTCGGCGGAAAACGAGGAAGCGGTGCGTTACGATTTTTTAATTAAGAATGCAGTCGTTTATGACGGTGTTTCGGAGCGCCCATGGTTCGGGGATCTGGCGCTCCGCGACGGAAAAATTGTCGAAATCGGAGAACGTAACCCGGATCTGGCGGAGGAAATGCTGGATTCCGCCGGACTGGCCGTGGCGCCGGGTTTTATTGATGTGCACACCCATTCCGATTTCAATGCACTGGTCTATCCGGACCATTTCCACAAAATCATGCAGGGCGTGACGACCGAAATCGCGGGAAACTGCGGCATGTCGGCAGCGCCGGTGGAAGGAGCGCTGGAAAAAGAAATTCATGCGGTGTGGGCACGCGAAGGCGTCATCATCCCGGAATCGCTGGGATGGCATTCGGTGGCCGGGTATGCCCGTTCCCTCGAGGCGGCGGGGCTGGCTTCCAATCTGGCGCTGCTCATCGGCCACGGCAATCTTCGTTTTATGGTGATGGGCGCCAAAGAAGGCCCGGCTTCGCCGGCCGAGATTGAAGCCATGCAGCGCCACGTGCAGCAGGCGATGCAGGAAGGCGCCATCGGAGTTTCTTTCGGGCTGGGATATTTTCCGGGAACCTACGCGTCGGAAGATGAGCTGACGGCGCTTTGCAGCACCGTCGCCAAGCTGAATGGAATTTGTGCGTTTCACATTCGCAGCGAGTCCGCGTCGCTTCTGGAATCGCTGGAAGAGACGGTGCGCATTGCCGAACGCTCCGGTGTCCGGGTTCAGATTTCCCATCTCAAGGCAGGTGGTTCTTCCAACTGGTACAAAATCGACGGCGCTTTCCGGATTCTGGAAGATGCGCGGAAAAAAGGTCTGCCGGTGTATGCGGATGCATATCCGTATACGGCCAGTTATGCCGAGCTCGGCGTCCAATTGCCGGATCGTTATTATTTGCATCCCGACCGGAAAAATTTTTTCAAGAGCGCTGCGAACCGTGAAGAAGTGATTGAATCCATTCAGCGCTACTATGGACCGGATCATGAACGGTGGAAGAACATCATGATTGGTCATGTGGCAGCTCCGGAATTCAAACATTATGAAGGGCTGCGGTTGGCCGAGATTGCGGCGGTGGAAGGCCGGGAACCGGCACGTGTTCTGGTGGAACTGCTGGCAGCCGCCGATTTTGAAGTGAGTGCTTTTAATTTTTCACAAAGTCCTGATGTGGTCGAACAAGTCCTGAACAAACCCTATGTGATGGCGGGTTCCGACAGTGTGGCCGACGGCAGCCGGTACCCGCATCCCCGCGTCTATGGCACATTCCCGCGTTTTCTCACGGGACACGAAGGGGAGGCGCTGGCAGAGCGCATCCGGCGCGTGACGGCTTTGCCGGCTGAATATTTCAATCTTGGCGAACGGGGAAAAATCCGCCCCGGCTACTGGGCGGATCTGGTGATTTTTGATCCGGCCGGGCTTCGGGATCAGGCCACCTATCAGCAGCCCGCGCAGCGTCCGGAAGGGGTCCGCTGGGTCTTTCTCAACGGCCTTCCGGTGGTCCGCGAAGGAGAGGCCCTCGGCCTGAAATCGGGGCAGTTTCTGGGCCGGGCGCGCGACATTGCTCCGGAACCCGCCGTTTGATATACTGACGCTTTGTCTTTCCAACGGCTTCAATCCCAAGGACGAATCGCCTGCGCGGACTTTCTGGGTCCGTGAGGCGGATTGTCCTCAAAATAAATTGAGGAGGATTTTATGGCGACCGAACGTAAAGGTGCTGTGACGTTTAAAGGAAATCCCGTTACTTTGCTGGGTCCGGAAATTAAAGTGGGCGATACGGCTCCGGATTTTCGCGTCCTGGCCAATGATCTGAGCGAAGTCACGCTCAAGAATTTTCAGGGAAAAACGCTCGTTATCAACGCGGTTCCGTCGCTCGATACGCCGATTTGCGATCAGCAGGCCCGCCGTTTCAATGAAGAAGCTTCCAAGCTGCCGGATTCTGTGGCGATTGCGGCAATCAGTGTGGATCTGCCGTTTGCCCAGAAACGCTGGTGCGCTGCGGTGGGGTCCCCGAAAGTTCAGACGCTTTCCGATCACCGGGAATGCTCTTTCGGCAATGCTTACGGTCTGACGATTCAGGGATTGCGTTTGCTGGCCCGCGCCGTTTTTATCGTGGGACCGGATGGCAAAATCCAGTACGTTGAATACGTCAAGGAAGTGACGCAGCATCCGGATTACGACAAGGCGCTTCAGACGCTTAAAGCCGGAACACGCGCCTGATTTTTTAAAGGACCGCATGACGCATTCTTTTCGGCGCAAAATCTCCGGCGCCCTCAGCGGTTTCTTGTTGGCTTCTCACCTCGTGACATTTCCCGGTATGGTTCCGGGCCCGGTATATGGAAATCCGGCCCGGACCGACCCGGACTTCAATCGTCCGGGACCACCGGTGCCGGATTATGGAAATCCGGCCCGGACTGACCCGGACTTCAATCGTCCGGGACCACCGGTGCCGGATTATGGAAATCCGGCCC
>CAZGID010000075.1:0-2083 GCA_964526065.1 uncultured bacterium | reverse complement strand
GGACTGACCCGGGACTGATCCTGCAGGAAATTGTCACGCTCCGCGAAAACGGCCAGTTGCTGGAAGCTGAAAACGGCCTTCTGTCTGCCCTCGAAAACGATCCCGTCAATCCGGATTTCCGTTTTGAGCTGGCCAATATTTACGCCGCGCATTATGACCGCTGGCGCGAACGGCCCGGCGATGAACGGGCGCAGGAATTTCTCAACCGTGCGGCGCATCAACTGGAGCAAGTCGTGATGATTCGGCCGGACGATGTGCCGGCGCTATTCAACCTCGGCGTTATTTACAAAAAGCGCCGCGAATATGAGAAGGCGCGCGCGCAGTTCAAGAAAGTTATGATTCTGGATCCGCAATCCATTGCGGCGCGTATGCAAATCGGCGCCATCTACGAAGAACAGGGTTTTTTCAATGAGGCGCGGGATGCTTATCTGGAAGCGCGCGAAATCGATTTTTTTAATCCTGAAATCCGCAGTGCGATTGAAGATCTGGAGCACGCGGAATCCGACTGGATTGAACGCGACCGCCAGCGGCATAGTCAGGATCTTTTGTTCCGGCGGGAATTCCGCTATACCGCTTTCAGCCAGGCGCGTACGCTGCTGGAGGACCGCAATGCCCAGTACAACAATCAGGCCGGCCTGGCCCAGGCTTTGCCTTACGCCGCAGCGCTTCTTATTCAGCAATTCATGAATCGCGGCCGCCAGGCGGGAGACGATCCCACGTGACTTTTTCGGCCGACCGGTACAAGGCTGTTTTTTTCGATGCCGGGGGAACCCTGCTGCATCCCTATCCTTCCGTGGGAGAAATTTATTGTGAGGTCGCCGGGCGTTATGGATGCCGAACGGACGCGGCGAAGCTCGACCAGCTTTTTCGGGCGGCGTGGCTGAAGCGGGACGGCTTGTCCAATCTGGCCAGTCATTCGAATGAAAAAGTCGAAAAGACCTGGTGGTATTCGCTGGTTCAGGATGTTTTTTCACAAGTGGGCGGCGTCCGCTCTTTCGAGGATTTTTTTGAAGAGTTGTATGAGCTTTTCGGCCGGCCCGAAGTCTGGCGGCTTTATCCGGGGGTGAAGCCGCTGCTTGCCAGTCTCAAGCAGGCGGGCATTAAATTGGGCGTCATTTCCAACTGGGACAGCCGGCTGTTTCAGCTTTGTGAAGGTTTTGGTATCGCCCCTTATTTTGATTTCATTCTGGCTTCGGCGGTTTTTGGAGCGGCGAAGCCCAGCCCCCGGATTTTTGAAGAGGCGGTACGCCGGGCGGGGATTGATCCGGCGGAAGGGCTGCATATCGGTGACAGTCTGGAAGATGATGTGCACGGCGCGCGACGGGCGGGGCTGGATGCCGTTTTGATCAACCGGCATCCGGAACGCCATGAGGCGCATGGGGCCTTGCTGGAAGGAATTCCAGTGGTTACGGATTTAACGCAAATTGTGCTCTCGGGGTCCAAGGGTTCTGCTTGACAGGCCCAAGGCCTTACGCTAACCTTTGCATCACGCAACAAACCTCTTCTTTTTTATTTCTGTTTCGCGGGGGAATTCATGTCAGAAGCCAATACCATGAAAGAACAATCCGAATTCATTTTTAAGTCTGACCTTTTGAAGGGCAAAAAAGGCCTGGTGCTGGGCGTTGCCAACAAGCGCAGTATTGCGTGGGGTATTTCGCAGGCACTGATGGCCAATGGTGCCGAACTGGCTTTCGCTTACCAGGGCGACCGGTTGAAGGAAAAAGTCGAAGAGCTGGTTTCCGGCATCAACCCGAAGCCGTCGCTTTATCCCTGTGATGTCACGAAAGATGAAGAAATCAAGGCGCTGTTCGATCAGGTTGGCAATCAGTTCGGAGGCGGCCTTGATTTTCTTGTGCACTGCATTGCCTTTGCGCAAAAAGAAGATCTTTCCGGACGTACGGTGGAAACCTCCCGCGGCGGATTTCAGACGGCGCTGGATATCAGCACGTATTCGCTGATTGCGCTTTCCCGGGCGGCCGAGCCGCTTCTTGAGAAAAACGGAGGAAGTGTGCTGGCGCTGACCTATCTGGGTTCCGAGAAGGTGATTCCATTTTACAATGTCATGGGCGTGGCCAAGGCGGGT
>CAZGID010000074.1:0-11177 GCA_964526065.1 uncultured bacterium | reverse complement strand
GGGTTCCGAGAAGGTGATTCCATTTTACAATGTCATGGGCGTGGCCAAGGCGGGTCTGGAATCGGCAATCCGTTACCTGGCGCATGACCTGGGGAAAAAGAATATCCGGGTGAACGGGATTTCGGCCGGGCCTATCAGCACGCTTTCGGCGCGCGGCATTGCCAAATTTACGGACATGCTCGAAATGCACCGGAATAAAGCCTGCCTCGGCCGCAATGTGGAATTGCATGAAATCGGCAATGCCGGGCTCTTCCTGCTCAGTCCGCTTTCCAGCGGGATCACCGGTGAAATTCTTTACGTCGACTGCGGTTACCGGATTGTCGGGTGACAATGAGATGAAGGGACGTAATATCCTGGTCCTCGATCTCGAAACGCAGAAGTCCTTCAAGGAAGTTCAGAAGTCCTCCACCGAACGCCTCGGCAAGCTGAAAATCTCCGTTGTCGGCGTTTACGATTACATCACCGAAGAATACCGGGCCTATGAAGAGAAGGACATCATGGAGCTCGAAAAGCGGATGCGGGATGTTGACCTGATTATTGGTTTTAATCACCGCCGCTTTGACATGCCGGTTTTGGCGCCTTACCTTTTTACGCCCATCGAAAAACTGCCTTTGCTGGATCTTCTGGATGCGGTGGAAGCATCGCGGGGTCACCGCGCAAGCCTGGACAGCCTCGCCCGGCCGACTCTCAATGCGCAGAAGTCGGGCTCCGGCCTGGAAGCGCTGACGCTGTACCGCGAAAACCGGATGGAAGATCTGAAAAAATACTGTCTCGACGACGTGCGTCTGACCAAGGAAATTTATGAATACGGCTGCCAGCACGGAAAAGTGCTTTTTACATCGAACTGGGATTTCAAGACCTATGAAATTCCGGTCAGCTGGCGTGAGACCACCGATGAAATGCTTCAGGCTGCTGCCGCCCGGCAGGAAAATTTTCCGGACAGCCTCTTTTAAGTCTTTCTTTTCTTATGAACCTTGCCATCGAAGCGGCCTTTAAGGAATGGGCGGTGGTGATTCATGCGCTTGCCGCCGGGGAGCAGATCCTGATTCTCCGCAAGGGCGGGATTCATGACGAACAGGGCCGTTTTCGTCCGGAATTTTCGCGTTTCTTTTTGTATCCCACCTTTGAGCATCAAAACGCCGAAGCCCTTAATGAACGCGGCCGCCGTCTTCTGGATGCAGTTTCGCCGCCCGCCGTCGATTCGACGGTCCGCTTTTCTTTTTTTGCGGAGATGACGGATGCGGTTCCGGTCCGGGATGCGGCAGTTTTGACGGCGCTGGCCGGCGCTCATATCTGGTCGCCGGAAAGCGTGAATAAAAAATTTACGTGGGGCGGCCATACGGAAGTCTGGGCGCTGCTGGTGCGGGTGTTTTCGTTGCCAGCTCCCGTGGTTTGTCCCCGAAGTGATGCGTTCAGCGGCTGTCGTTCCTGGATTCCTCTGACGCCGCCGGCCGCCATTGAAACGCCTTGTCAGCCCGTGTTGCCCCCGTCCGTTTACAACCAGAAACGACAGGCGCTGCGCGCTCTTTTGCCTTCCCGCTGAGCGGATTCCGCCCGGCTTGCTGCCAGAAAAACTGTTATAATGAATCCTATGAAACTTCCGATTTATCTCGATCATCATGCCACCACGCCGCTGGATCCGCGGGTGCTGGAAGCCATGCAGCCGTTTCTGACTTCTGACTTCGGCAATCCGGCCTCCAATCATGTATTCGGCTGGAAAGCGCGTGAGGCGGTCGAAAAAGCCCGGACGGCGGTGGCGCGATTGATTGGCGCCGGAGCGGACGAAATTGTTTTTACGAGCGGGGCGACCGAATCCAACAATCTGGCCATTAAAGGGGTGGCAGACCGCTTCAGCCGGAAAGGCAGCCACATTATTACGGTGGCCACAGAACATAAGGCCGTGCTGGACGTCTGCCGGGAGCTGGAGCGGCGGGGAAAACAACTGACGGTTATGCCGGTTGATGCGGCCGGGCGGCTGGATCTCAATGCGCTGCGGAACGTCATCCGGCCGGAAACCATTTTGATTTCGGTGATGCATGCCAATAATGAAACCGGTCTTATTCATCCGATTGCCGAGATTGCCCGGATTGCCCGTGAAAAAGAAGTGCTGCTCCATGTGGATGCCGCGCAGTCGGCGGGCAAAATCCCGGTGAAAGCCCGCGATTGGGGTATCGATCTGCTTTCACTATCAGCGCACAAATTTTACGGCCCGAAGGGGACCGGCGCGCTTTTTGTCCGGAAGCATGATCCCTATGTCCGGATTTCTCCGCTGATGCACGGCGGGGGACATGAAGGCGGCATGCGTTCGGGCACCTTGAATGTTCCCGCCATTGTGGGGATGGGGCGGGCGGCGGATCTTGCCCTTAGCGAAATGGCGGAAGAAGCAGAACGGATTGCCCGGCTCCGGGACCGGCTGCAAGAGGGATTGTGCAGCGGTCTGGAGGACGTCGATGTCAACGGAGATCCCGCCTGCCGGCTGGCCAATAATCTGAATATCAGTTTCCGCTGGGTCGAATCCGAGTCGCTGCTGATGGCGATTAATGAAAAGATTGCTGTTTCGGCGGGTTCGGCCTGTACGGACGGAAGCGTGGACGTTTCCCATGTTTTGAAGGCTCTGGGATTGCCCGGTGAAAGGGCCCATACGGCCTTGCGTTTTGGGGTGGGGCGATGGAATACCGAGGGCGAAATTGACTTTGCGGTGAAGCTGGTGACAGAAACCGTGCGAAAACTGCGGGCGGTTTCGCCGCTCTATCCCAAGAGCGGTTCCAGCGGCATTTGAACGGATTTGACGGGTCGCGTAAAATATAAAGAGAGAAAAGAGACAGCTTATGATTCAACTTACACCCGATGCGATTGCAGAATTGAAACGGATGCTGGCCAAAAAAGAGGCGGGCGAGGAGACAGGCCTGCGCGTGGCCGTTCGGGGCGGCGGTTGCTCCGGCCTCTCCTATGAGGTGGATTTTGATCAGCGGAAGGACAAGGATCATCTTTTTGAGTTTGAGGGATTGAAGGTTTATTGTGATCCGAAAAGCTATCTCTATTTGAAGGGGATGACACTGGATTATTCCGACGGCCTCCAGGACAAGGGATTTAAATTCATCAATCCCAATGCTTCCAAAACCTGTGGCTGCGGTGAGTCTTTTTCCGTTTAACTTTTCTTTTTATTTTTTAACCGGGTTCAGGGGCGGGGGCGACTCCGCCTTTTTTTTATGAAAAAACACGGAACGGGTTTGGATCTGGGCGGCGGTACCTGCCGGTTTGCAGGCGTGGAGCAGGCGGAGGCCGGCGCAAAAGCGGCAGGCCTCGTATCGGCCTGGTTATTGCCGCCGGACGGAATGCCGGTCGTGGGAGATGATGCAGTCCTTTGGCGGGGCAGGAAATCCGTTAAAACCTTGTCGGCGGTGAAGCGCCAACTGGCGGCGGTTCCCAATGAAACGACCGGCGCCATTCTTCGCGCTTTTATGATTCGGTTGTGCCGTTTAATGAAGGAAAGCGGGCTGGCCCAGGACGAAGTGGTTGTGGCCATTCCATCCTATTTTTCAGCGGCGGGCCGGGAATTGTTGCTCGAAGCGGGCCGATCCGCCGGTTTTGACCCGCTGAACGGGATGCCGGATGTTCAGGCGGCGGCTTTATCTTTTGCGAAAGTGAATGGCTTCAACGGGACAGCCGTTGTGGTGGGATTAGGCGCGACGGCGGCAGAGGCCGCCATTTTGCAGATTGAGGGAAACAATATCCAGGAAATGTCATCGGCCGCAGACCTCGATCTCGGCGGTGTTTGCTTTGACGAGCTTTTAGCCGGCAAGGTCCTGGAAGAACTGGAAGAAGGGCTTCGGCAGGAACCCGTTTTCCGGGAATATGTCCTGGCCGAATGCGAGAAGGCCAAGTTCGCGCTTTCCTACCGCGGTTCCTGCGATATCAGGCTTGAAGACAAAAACCGCCGGGTCGAATATAATCGTGCTTTGTCCATTTATGAATGGCGCGATTTGACGGGAGACCGGATTGCCGTTCTGCGGACCCTGTTGACCGATTTGTGTGACCGGGCAGCGCGACCGCCGCAAGAACTGGACGCCCTGTTCTTATATGGCGGGATGAGCCGGATCCCCTGGATTCGTGAAACGATTGAAACTCTGTTTGACCGGAAGGCGGCGGCGCACCCCTGTCCCGATGAAGCCGTCGTTTTCGGTGCGGCCCTTAAATGCGGAGCCTGAATTGGCTGAAGCTCAAGATTCTTATTTGAAAAGACTGGAACCCTTACGTCGCGAAGTCCGGTGGCTGGTCGACCGCCTGGGCCGTGTTCTCTCCATTCAGGAAGGACAGAAATTCGTCGATCTCGTCGAAGAAATTCGAAAATCCGCTATTACGCTCCGCCGCCGGTTTGATCCGCGCCTTGAAACGGCGCTCATGAAGAAATTGCGCGGCCTCGATGCAACGCTCATGAATAAAGTCATCCGGGCGTTTACCATTTATTTCCAGCTCGTCAACCTGGCCGAAGATAAGCACCGGATTCGCCGGAAACGGGCCTATGAATCGGAGCGCCGCAGTCAGCCGGGCTCACTGGAAGACATTATCCAGCGTCTCAAAAAAAGTCATTTGTCTGCCGGGAAAATCCGCCGCACGCTGGCTGACTTTTCCATTGAACTCGTGATGACGGCGCATCCTACCGAAGCTCAGCGGCGCGCCATTCTGGAACGGCTTTTTATTTTGCAGAGGCTCTTGTTTGAGCGCGAATACCGTGTCATGACGCCTCGCGAAAAGAAGGAGCTGGAGAAACGGGCGGAAGAGCAGATCACGCTGCTTTGGCAGACCGATGAATTGCGGCGGCGCAAACAGACGGTCCAGGACGAAGTCAATAACGGCCTGTTTTATATGTCGGAAGTTATTTTTGACGTGTTGCCTTCCGTTCTCGAGCGCTTCCGGGAATTGCTCGAAAAGAATTTCGGCCGCAGTTTTCCCTTCCCGGCATTTTTACATTTTGGTTCCTGGATCGGCGGCGACCTCGACGGCAATCCGTTCGTTACGCCCGAAGTGACGCGTGAGACGCTGAGGCGGCAAAAAGAAACAGTGCTGCGGAAATATATCAATGCGGTGGGTGAACTCGCGGGCCAGTATAGCCAGTCCATGGATCTGGTCGGCGCTGAAAAGGCCCTGCTGCAATCCATGGAAAAAGATGAAAAGGAATTGCCTCGTTTCAGTGCTTCCATCCGCGAGCGCCATCGCCATGAGCCGTACCGCAAAAAGCTGCTTTTTATGCGGCGCCGGCTGATTAATAATCTGCGCCAGATTTTTCCCGAAGCCGTGCGTCTTACCGCACCGGATGAAACCATTGAAGCCGCTTATCCGGATGCGGGTTCTTTCCTCAAAGACCTTAAACTGATGGCCAAGTCGCTGGAGCGGCATCGCGGTAAAGCGGTGACGGCGCCTCTGGAGCGGTTGATTGCGGCCGTCCGTCTTTTTGGATTTCATTTTGAGAAGCTGGATATTCGTTTCAATATTGAGGATATCCGGCGTGCTGTGGATGAAATTCTGGTCCATGCCGGCTGGGACAAGGACCCGGCCTCACGGACGGAAGATGAGAAACAGAAACTCTTTGAGAAACTGATTACCAAAGCGCCTCACCGCCAATTGAAAAAACTTTCCTTGAGCGAAGATTCAGAACGTATCCTCGAAACGTTCCGGCTCATTCCTGAAGCGCAAAAGGAAGTTGATCCGGAGGCAATCGGCAGCATCATTTTGAGCATGGCCTGCCGCCCTTCGGATGTCTTGATGGTGCTGTGGCTGGTGCGCGAGGCAGGGCAGGAATCCCAGATGGTGGTGCCTCTTTTTGAAACCATTGAAGATTTAAAGAATTGCGGCGCGGTCATGGAGACCTTGTATCGCAACAAAGTCTATCGCCGTCATGTATCCCTCATGGGCAACCGCCAGGAAGTGATGCTCGGCTATTCGGATTCCAACAAGGACGGCGGATTTCTGATGTCGAACTGGGCGCTTTATAAAGCCCAGGTCATGTTGGTGCGGACTGCTAAACAAAACGGAGTCGAGCTTAAACTGTTCCATGGACGCGGCGGCACCATCGGCCGCGGCGGCGGCCCGACGAATCAAGCTATTCTGGCACAGCCGCCCGGAACCGTTCAGGGCCGTATCAAGGTGACGGAGCAGGGGGAAGTCATTTCATCCAAATACGCCGATCCTTTTGTAGCGGAAAGAAATCTGGAGCTGGTGATTTCAGCGGTATGGGCAGCTTCCGTGTTGGCTTCGGATCATTCCGGGAAAATTGAAAAGTGGGAAAGAATCATGGAGGAATTGACGGCGGAGGGCTACCGGAAATACCGTTCGTTTATTTATGAATCGCCGCGGTTCATCGAATTTTTTCAGCAGGCAACTCCCATTGAAGAAATTTCGCGGCTGAATATCGGTTCCCGCCCGGCCCGGCGGAAAGCCAGTATGCGGATTGAAGATTTACGGGCGATTCCCTGGGTATTCAGCTGGATGCAGTCGCGCCAGACGCTTCCGGGCTGGTTTGGTTTTGGTTCGGCCACAGAGCGGTATCTGGCGGTGCATGCGCTCAAAGGCCTTTCAACCCTGCGCGAGATGTATCAGGAGTGGCCCTTTTTCAAGGCGATTGTCGATTTCGTGCAGATGAGCACCCAGAAAGCCGATATGAAAATTGCCCGCCATTACAGCCGGCTGGTGAAAAATCAGGAAGTGCGCGATTATTTTTTTGAATGCGTCGAGGAGGAATTTGATAAAACGGTACAGAATCTGCTGCTGATTACGCAGCAGAAAACCGTACTCGAACGGAGTTATGCCCTGCGTCATTCCATCCGGCTGCGGAATCCTTATGTGGATCCGCTGAGTTATGCGCAGGTGATCTTACTGGAAAAGATCCGTGACGGTGCCCGGGACAGCAAGGAGCTGGAACGGCTCGTTCACTTAACCATTAACGGAATTGCCCACGGTCTGAGGAATACCGGCTGATGACGATTCTCCAGCGTTACGTCTTTCGCGAACTTCTCTTGCCCTTTATTGTCTGCCTGATCGTGCTGAACTTTATTTTTATGGGCGGCTATCTGGTCAAGGCCGCTAATTTTATTATCAGCCGCGGCGTATCCTTTCCCGACACGCTTCATATCCTGGTTCTCGCCATGCCCGGCATGGTGGGTTATACCGTGCCGACGAGTATTCTCATGGCCGTTCTGCTGGTCTTTGGCACGTTGTCCCAGAACAACGAGCTGCGTGCCATGAAAGCGTCCGGCGTGCATCTTCTTTCTGTTGTGATGCCGGCTTTTGTGCTGGGTGTGGCGCTGAGTATTTTTATCTTTGTCTTTAACGATCAAGTGGCGAGCAGCGCGCGGTTTGAGCTGCGTCGCGAAATGAAACGGATTGCCATCAAATTCCCCAAGGCGCTCATTGAGCCCGGCCGGTTCGTGAAACTTAATGACACTGTCATTTTTATGGCGAAATCCATGAAGGATGATGAATTGCGCGGAGTCGTGGCGTACGAAGTGGAAGGTTCGGATCAGCCGGTGCGCACCATTATTGCCGAGCGGGGCGAAATCCGCGGTTCCGAAAAAGAAGGATTTGTTCAGATCCGTCTTTTCGACGGCAGTATTTCAGATGCCCAGGACGAAGGTGTGCATACGATGCAGTTCAAAACCTATGAGTTTCCGCCTTTTGGCCAGAGTGATATCGATAAAATGCAGAAAAAGAAACGCGATTTTTCACTCGCCGAAATTTTAATTTACCTTGAACAGGAAAAGCCGGATAAGGGGGATCGCTATGAATTATGGACGGCGTTTCATCAGCGCATTGCCTTTTCGTTCGGCAGTTTTCTTTTTGTCCTGATCGGATTGCCGATTGCCATGCTGGTCCGGCGCGGAGAAATCGTCTTCAGCTTCGGGATTGCCATGGCCATTGCGAGCGTGTATTACATCCTCTTTGCCGGTGTTAAAACGATTGCCACGCGTGGCATCGTGACGCCGGCGCTTGCACTCTGGATTCCCAACCTTGTGATTCTGGCGGCCGGTATCTATCTGATGCGCCGTGCGCTTAAAACTTAAATCCGAAGCAGTTTGAGAAGTTCGGTGGGTGAGCGGATTACATAATCCGGCTTGACGCGTTCGAATTCCGCCATGGAGCCGGTGTTCTTTCCGCCGTAAGCGGGAAACGCGACAGAATGAATCTGGATCTCCTCTTTAGCCGTATTGGCGGCCAGGACGTCGTCGGGCAGATCGCCGATGTAGAGAAAATTGCAGTCATTTCCAATACGCTTAGCCGTCTGGATCAGAGAGTAGGGGTGGGGCTTGCGCAGGGACTGTTTTTTGTCCCGTTCGGCGCAGCGAATGTCATCCATCGTCGTGATGGCGTCAAACAGATCCGCGATATCGAAATGCTTGAGGGCAAACAGAGCTTCAAAACGCGGCCGCCCGGTGGCGATCCCAAGCCGGATGCCGGCATCGGTCAGGCGTTTGAGAATCCGCCGCTTGAAAATCAGCCGTTCTTTGCAGATCAGGCCTTTCTTTTTCCAGTAAACCGGATATTTGCCTTCCACGGCCCGGAACAATTCTTTGCCCAGATAAACTTCCTGAAAAATACGGCCGATTTTTTCAATCGTTACTGAATTCGGGCGTTCGAGCATATCGGTGACGCCAGCCACCCCAAGTGGCCGGGATTTGACCTTTCGTGCGAATTTGGGAAGGTCAATGGCTTTACGCAGATCCGTGAGCGTTCGGCGCTTGATGGGAAGGGAAAGCAGATAGACCAGAAGTCCGTAGCAGCAATCCCAGTCATCGTTGAAGCCGCCGAGCAGTTTGAAGTGATGAATATCCTCTTCCGTAAGGATCAGGTCGTTTGAATCTTCTTTTCCGCTTTCACCGAAGAGAGGGATTTTTCCATCGGTAAGATAAATCTGGATGGTCCAGCGGATCGCTTCCAGATAGGACTTGCGGGTATCAATCAGGACATTGTCGATGTCGAAAAGGACCGCGTCGCAAGGAACAGGTTTTTCCCGGCGCGGGGAGGCTGGAGCCGACGGACGTTTTTTTTGTCGCGGTTTGGCCATGCCTTCCTAGTCTATGAAGGGAAGGCTCTGGTGTAAAGGAAGAATTGTGTTATAATTCGACCCTTATGAAATTAAACAAGCGCAGTGCCATCATTACCGAAGGTCCTTCCCGAGCCCCTGCCCGGGCTATGTTGAAATCCATGGGGCTCAGTGACGAAGATCTGGCCAAGCCCATGATCGGTGTCGCCAATACCTGGATCGAGACCATGCCCTGTAATTTTCACCTCCGGCGCCTCTCCGAAAAGGTTAAAGAGGGCATTCGCGCAGCGGGCGGCACCCCGATTGAATTCAATACCGTCGCAATCTCCGACGGCATTACCATGGGAACCGAGGGGATGAAGACGTCTTTGATCAGCCGCGATATCGTGGCCGATTCCATTGAACTGGTCGCCCGGGGACATTACTTTGACGGGCTGGTGGCGATATCGGGCTGCGACAAGACGATCCCGGGAACCGTGATGGCGCTGGCCCGGATGGATGTACCTTCTTTAATGATTTACGGCGGCTCAATCGACCCGGGCCGGTATGAAAATCGCGACGTTACGATTCAGGACGTTTTTGAAGCGGTCGGAAAATTTTCCAGCGGGCAGATGACGCAGAGCCAGCTTTGTGCCCTTGAAAACGTGGCTTGTCCGAACGCCGGTGCCTGCGGCGGCCAGTTTACGGCCAATACCATGTCGACGGCTTTTTCCCTTATGGGAATCTCTCCAATCTGGATGAACGAGATCCCCGCCATGGATCCTCAGAAGGATGCTGCCTGTGTTCGTGCCGGAGAACTGGTGATCGAATTATTAAAGAAAGACCTCCGGCCTTCAAAAATAATCACGCGGAAATCGATTGAAAATGCGATTGCTGCGGTCGCCATGACAGGCGGTTCTACCAATTCCGTGCTGCATTTGCTGGCCGTGGCGCATGAAGCGGGTGTACGGCTTAAAATCGAGGATTTTGACCGCATCAGTACCAAAACGCCATTGCTTGGGGATTTAAAACCGGGCGGCCGTTTTGTGGCATCGGACCTTTACCATGCTGGCGGATTCCGGCTGGTGGCGCAGCGGCTTGCCAAGGCGGGCCGTCTGCATGCCGATTGTCCGACTGTGACGGGAAAGACAATTGGCCAGGAAGCGCGCGAAGCCAGCGAAAAACCGGGGCAAGAAGTTTTGCGCTCGCTTTCGGACCCGTTGAAACCGACCGGCGGGCTGGTAATTTTGAAAGGGAATCTGGCGCCGGAAGGCTGTGTGTTGAAGGTGGCCGGTGAAAAGCGCCTGACCTTCGAAGGACCCGCGCGTGTATTTGACTGTGAAGAAAAAGCGTTCGAAGCGGTCAAGAAGCAGAAAATCAAACCGGGCGATGTGGTGGTGATTCGTTATGAAGGTCCGAAAGGCGGCCCGGGAATGCGTGAAATGCTCGGCGTGACGGCAGCCCTGGTAGGTGAAGGGCTTGGTGATTCTGTGGCGCTGTTGACCGATGGCCGTTTTTCCGGCGCGACGCATGGATTGATGGTCGGTCATGTGGCACCTGAAGCCTACGATCGCGGTCCGATTGCGGCGGTGAAGAATGGCGACCGGATCCGTTTTGATATTACCAAACGCCGGCTCGACGTAAAATTATCCGCAACGGAAATCCGGTCCCGCCTGAAAAAGTGGAAGGCTCCCAAGCCCCGTTATCAAAGCGGCGTGATGGCAAAATACGCGCGCTCCGTCTCCTCGGCGGCGCTCGGCGCGGTTACCTGGTAATACCCCTTTTTTTCCTTTCACGGCGTCCTGCTGAAAATTCCCCCAAAAGCATCAAAATATGAGAGTTAATGCTATATTTTGATCGCTAAAGATCGTCATTCCCTGCCTTTTTATTTTCGTGTGCTATCTTTTAATTAAGCGCGCGTCCCACCGAAACTTAGGACAATTTGAACCATCGATTCCGGGGCTGGAAGTCTATGAACAGCAAACGACAGTCTTTTCCCGGAGCTTTGTGCTCCTGGATGGCAAAGCTGCCACAACGCTTGGGGTTTTATGGCCGCGATGTCTGGCGGACGAAGATGACAGCGGTCTTCGTTGCTCTGACCTTTTTGATGACGCCCCCCGTTCCTCTTCTTGCTGCCACAGTGCCTTTAGAAACCCCTTTC
>CAZGID010000073.1:0-11270 GCA_964526065.1 uncultured bacterium | reverse complement strand
TAAAACATATAATTTCATTGGTTTTCCTAAAGCGTCCGCGGCGGGATTAGAAATCTAAAACAGCTTTAATAATCGCTTCAATTTCTGTTTGCTTTAGATAAGGATGAACGGGGAGACTTAAAATGTGTTTGGCGCTTGCTTCTGCAACAGGGAAATCGCCAAGTTTATAGCCGAGGGATTTCAAAGCCGGCTGCAGATGCAGCGGCATGGGATAATAAATCATGACCGGAATCTTTGCTTCACGAAGATGATCCACCAGCTTATCCCGGTGGTCGCATTCAATACTGTATTGAGCCCAGGCGCTTTTCATATGGAAAGGAACAATGGGTACCCGAACCTTCTTGGCTAAAGCATCATTATACAGCGCTGCGATACCGGTTCTTGCCTGCATTTCCTGCGGAAATATTTTGAGCTTCTCTATCAAAATGGCCGCTTGCAGGGTATCAAGGCGGCCGTTCATGCCCACCCGGATATGGTCGTATCGATGAGCTCCACACCCATGCATTCGCAAAGATTTCAATATTTCAGCGTCTGCATCACTTTTGCAAAACACCGCTCCGCCGTCTCCGTACCCGCCCAGCGGTTTGGCTGGGAAAAAGCTGGTCGCCGCCATGTCTGAAAGCGTTCCGGACCGGCGCCCTTTATATTCGGCTCCAAAAGACTGGGCTGCATCTTCAATAACCGTCAAATGATACTTTGCCGCAACGGCGTTAATCTTTTCATATTCCGCTGGAAGGCCGAACAGGTTAACCGGCATGACGGCCTTTGGCTTCAGCTTCCCCTCTTTTTCAATTTTTTTAATGGTGGATTCAAGTTTATCAGGGTCCAGATTCCAGCTTTGCCGCGCAATATCGACAAAAACCGGTGTGGCCCCCACTCTCAGGACGGCTTCCGCCGTCGCAAAAAAGGTAAAGGGAGACGTTAAAACCGCATCCCCGGAACCAATTGATTTTGCCAAAAGCGCTAGAATAATCGCGTCCGTGCCGCTGGAACAGGCGATCGCATGTTTAGCCCCGCAGTATTCGGCCAATAGTCTCTCAAGCTCATTAACCTCCGGTCCTAAAATGAATTGTCCGTGTTCAAGAACCGTCTCAACTCGAGACTGAATATCTTTTTTAATTTTTTGATATTGGGTTTTCAGATCTACAAATTGCACGTTATCTCACCTTTAGCTCATTCCAATACGCCAGAATCTACCGCAAAGCCGTTTTATAAAATTATGAATTCGACATCCATACGAAAGTTGCAGCCGCTTCTTTACCACCATTTCTCCACTTTGCATCGAAAAGACTCTCGGCACTTTACCGCGGGCATTCGCCAGTTCTTTATCGGCATTTAGTGCCGCCGCCACACGCGGCATGTCAGGCGTGCGGCCATGCAAAATCACAGCTGGGTGACATAAATATCCCGGAATATTAATCCGGCAGTTGTACTCCGGAGGCAGGGTGGCAACCCGTAAGTCACTATGATAAAGCGCCTCTGTAAAATTTGAATCATGGAACCGGCCATATCCCTGCACCGGGTCGTTCGCGGCATCACGCTCATAAAACTCACGCCATCGATCAAAAAACTGTCCTATTTTATCGGATTTTCGATACAAAATAACTCCTGAATTAAAATCAGTAAAGCTGACTGGAACCGTTTCCAGATAATAAGCCTTTCTAAAAGGCCCATGGGCTGCCGCAATGTCAAATTTCTCAAGTAAATGAAATAAATTTGAAAGCTCTCCACAAACATAGGTATCACTATCTAGATACAAATTCTGTTCAAAAGGAGCTTCTTTCAGGCATCTCATTTTTAGCGTGCTAATCGGCTCTGCCCCACCCTCAACGGGGATTACCCGGTCAAACAGATGGGGGGAAGGATTACTTGGATTCTCTGAAAAGAGAGCCGTCGGAATATTCGGCATATTTTTTTTAACGGAATCTGCAGACCGAATCGCTTCATACAAGTGCTCTTTCCCTGCAGCAATATAAACTATCCCCACACTGTCCAGAATCATAGAAAGCGGGATATATCCGGCTTTTCTCTCAGTGAGCCCTGGTATCCAAATATCGCCATTTCCTCGCGGCAAATTTCATAAATTTTTTCCCGTTCTTCATCCGACAATTCCGTCGGCGGCCACATACGAGAACGGTCAATCGGTTGCCCGCCCAAAGTATTTCCAATATGCCTTTTTCCTTGATGATGCCGCTCCGGATGAACAAGTTCATCATGCCAACGAACGCCCGCATGCCGGCTGACACGTTTCATCATCGCTATGGGATAATTCAGTAAATCTTCATAGCAAACCGTTAGAGGATTCATCCCTAGTCGATAATAACGTTTCAGCATTTTTATTTTAAATTTCCATATGTAAGCCCCAATTTCAACATCATTCAATTGTTCACTGTCCAGAAGATTCTTTACGGGTGAGAAATGTCGAGCATAGCGTAACAATTCTTTACGACCAAAGCGTTGAATCCAATTTTCTTGGTCAAATTTAAGCAACCGCATGGAAGATACAACCATGTAAGGATGACGCACCATCCATATCAGGCGTACACCCGGATTGTTTTTTGCAAGACGACATGGATACGCCGTCATCTCGGGCAACTTATAGCAAGATTTTTTAAAAAACAAACCATTGAAATACGGCAGCAGCGCCGGCGGCAATTCGAACCTTGCTTCATCCTCATCCAAGCCGGTAATGCGCGGGTGAGAAGTTAAAAGCAGATACATTAATGTGGTACCGCTACGCTGGCATCCAATAACAAGAATCAAATCTTTCGAGAATGCATGCGACAAAGCACGAACTACAAACTTGGGCATACAGCCCTGCGCCTTATAGCCAAGCGCATGAATCAGCTTTTGAACTTTTGCATTTGACGTATTAAAACCCATTTATTGGCGGGCTCCACGGCTCGTATTCAGGAACGATTAATTTAAGCTTCTTTTGAATTATCTCCAGCGGATCTTTATTCTGCACGCTTTCCAGAAGTGATTCGATCTGTGATGCGACATCTGTCTTCATAAATGGCGGCTTCCAGATCTTTATTTTATCATGCCGGGTCGGCAGCATCGTCTCCCCTTTCAGCTCAAGCTCCTCATGAATTTTCTCACCCGGCCTTAAACCTGTAAAGGTTATCGGAATTTGCTTTTCCGTTACCCCCATCAACTGCATCAGATTTTTTGCCAATTCTACGATTTTTATGGGCTGCCCCATGTCCAAGACAAAAATCTCGGAATTCTTCCCCATAATCGTTGCCTGTAGAATCAAAAATACGGCTTCCGAGATATCCATGAAATATCGAGTGACCTCCGGATGCGTCACCGTAACAGGCCCGCCTTCCTCGATTTGCTTTTTAAAAACGGGAACGACGCTGCCGCGGCTGTTAAACACATTGCCAAAACGCACTGCCATCATGTGCGTCTTTCCCGACGAAAGTTGCTGGGCATACAATTCTCCGATTCTCTTTGTGGCCCCCATAATACTTCTCGGGCATATAGCTTTATCCGTCGAAATAAGCACAAAGGTTTCAACCTCGAACTTTTGACAGAGGTCCGCCACATTCTTTGTTCCCAACACATTATTCAAAATTCCATCCAGATAATGTTCTTCGACCACAGGAACATGCTTGTAGGCCGCCGCATGATAAACAATTTCAGGGCGATGAATATCAAACGCTTCTTTTAATCCTTCAAAATCTTTCGTGTCTTTCAAATACACGACTAGCGGCACGGGGATTTCTTTTGAAATTTCGGATTGAATTTCATAAAGAGAAGATTCTGAATTGTCGGCAATGACAATTTTTTTAGGATTAAAGCGAGCAATATTCCGCACCAGTTCGCCGCCGATAGAACCACCCGCGCCCGTAATCAAGACACATTTGTTTCTGAAAAATCCTTCAATCAGAGACATTTCAACCCGCACAAGTTCTCTCCCAAGAAGATCGGATATTTCAACCTCTTTAAGACGCAAGGGAAGCAGTTTTCTAGGCAGGTGGGCGGGCGTCCGAGGCAAAATCCGGCAATGCAGGTTCAGCTTTCGGATTTTTTCCATAATTTCCCGGATCTTTTCACCTGAACTTTCAGGCAACGCGATAATAACTTCGTCTGCCTTTTTCACCCGGATGATCTGTCCCAGTTGCGTAATTGTTCCCATGACCTTGATTCCGTGAATCCGCATTCCTACATGATCGCCTTTATCGTCCACGAATCCGACAACTCGATAACCCAGCTCCGGGCGCTTAATAAATTCGCGAAGCAGAGTTTCCGCAGGATCTCCCGTCCCCACAATAAGCACATTCTTTCGGCTCTCTCCAAGAACTGGACGACGTATTCTTTCTGCGGTAATTTTAAAAATTAGACGGAGCGATCCGAGCATCATTATCAAAACAAACCAGTCAATAACCAAAATTGAACGGGGCAAATCCACCTGCAATAGCCAAGCAGAGAACGGAATGAGAATCGATCCAATCGACACCGCTTTAATAATAGCGATCAGCTCACCGACTCCCAAATATTGCCAGAGCGTCTGGTACAAACCAAAAGAAACAAAACAAGGGAGCCTCAGCAAAAGCATCACAGGCAAAAGATGCTTCAAAACCTCCCATTCCCGGGAAGGAATATCTCCCTCAAACCGGAGAAAAAAAGAAAGCCAGAATGAAACCGCCGCCAGACCAAGATCCACCATAAGAAATGCAAACCGACGCTTGCTTTCCAAAATGTAGTCGAGCTTGACGGAGCTGAAGAGCAAAGAAAAGCTTCCGCCAAAAAGAATTTTAAGGTCTTTAAGCGGGTTCGGGTTCAGCACATAAGCGAGATCAACCTCTAATTTTTTGGGAAGAATATACCGAAGATAAGTTTCTTCTGCCTTGTCACCATCCTGAATTTGAAACTCTTCGTCTCTTTGTTTCACCTGACTAGCCCCGATAATCCCAGGCCTGACGGTCAAAATCTTTTGTTGACGTTCAGAGTATTTGGCAACCATCCCGGGAACTTCCGGCCGAGGACCCACAATGCTCATATCCCCTTTTAAAACATTCCAGAATTGCGGCAATTCATCAAGCTTGAACCATCTCAATATCCGTCCCACCTGAGTAATGCGACTATCATTTCGGGACGTTATACAAGCTCCCACAGCTTCAGCGTTATCAATCATGGTGCGAAATTTGAAAATGCGAAAGGCCTTTCCATTCCTTCCAATGCGTGTCTGACTAAAAAAAGCGCTCCCCGGCGAATCAATCCGGATCAAAATTGCCAACACGAAAAAAACCGGAGACATTGCTATTAGAGCAAGACTTGAAATCAGGATATCAAAGAAGCGTTTCATCATCGTCGCTTCCTGTTCTTTTCTAATATTCTTCGGACAATTTCAGACACGTAACGGACTTCTATTTGTGACATTCCCGGATAAATGGGAAGCGAAACAATGCGAGCACAGAATTTCTGAACGCCCGGGAAATTTGCGGCTTTTAATTTCGTATGTTTTTGATAGTAAGGATGTTCATACAAGGGAATAAAATGAACGCTCACATCAATCCCCGCGGCCTTCATAGCTTGCATAAAGCCATCCCGGTTGATCTTTAATTTATCCAGACGCAAACGGATTGCGTACAAATGCCAGGCGTGTTCATTAAATTTCAAGACGGTTGGCCGATCTAGCAGATCGAAATCTTCAAAGGCTTGATTATAAGCCGAAGCAATTGAGCGCCGCTTTTCGAGATACTTTTGTGCTTTGGCGAGCTGAGCTAAACCAATTGCGGATGACAAATCGCCTAAATTATATTTGTGGCCCAAGGCCACCACTTGATAACGCCAGTCTCCGCGCCGGCGCCGCTCCCAGGATGCCTTATCAATTCCATGGAGTGAGAGCAATCTTACCCGTTCTGCGGCAGCGCGGTCATTTGTTGTCAACATGCCCCCCTCGCCTGTTGAAAGTGTTTTTGTTGCATAAAAGCTGAAGCATGTAAAATCGCCCAAGTTTCCGACATAGTGCCCCTTATATTTTGCTGGAAACGCATGAGCGGCATCCTCGATGATTTTAATCTTGCGGCGGCGGGCAATTTCCAGAATGGGTTCCATATCACACGCCTGACCCCCAAAATGTACCGGCAATATGGCACGGGTTCGGCGGGTAATTTTCTTTTCAATCTGATCCGGCTGCATATTAAAAGTAACAGGATCACAATCGACATAAATTGGTCTGGCTCCGCAGTAAAGAATGGCTTCCGATGTCGCAACAAAAGTAAAAGGAACCGTAATGACTTCATCGCCCGCACGAACGCCGGCCGCCTCAAGCGCCAGATGCAGTGCCGCCGTACCGCTATTGAGAGCCACCGCGTATCGCGCACCGACAAAGGCAGAAAATTTTTGCTCGAATGTCCGGGTTATCGGACCTGTGGTAATCCAACCGCTTTTAAGCGTTTCGGTGACTGCACGGATTTCTTCATGTCCGAAAGCAGGTTTATGAAAGGGAATGATCTTCATTTTTTCTTTTCATGTTTTATCCGGTTGAATTAAAGCAAGATAATGGGTATTCAAAATTTTCATATTTTCCATTGCTTGACAAAATTTTGGCGAATACCCTGCCAGTACACGCGCCAATGGGGGAGCCAGCGTAACTCGATCAAGTCTGATGCCGCATCCCGGGAATATTTTGCGCAATTCTTTGGGACTGATTCCGGCCGTATTCCGGTTAAATGGATTAATCCAGAAATCGTAGGAGAAGATCAATCCATCTTTTTTTACAACACGGATCATTTCTTTCGCGATTTTGGCACGCACATCCGCATCCAGAACGGAACTCAACAAGGTAAATTGAAAAACGATATCAAAACAGTGATCCGGGCATGGAATTTTTTTGGCATCTCCACAGAAGAGCAGACGTCCATCCTGTGGCCGCATTCGGCGCTTGAGCAAATCCATTCCATAGACGGCGGCATTTTTTATGCCCGTTTTCTGAATATCTTCGAGCGCTGCCCCGCCGCCGCAGCCAATCTCGAGCACACGTAAACCCGTGCGTCCAAGCCGCCCGGATTCTATCAACCGCAGACGAATAAGACGCGTCCGGGATTCTCGCTCCAGCTTGAAAGCGGGCCCGAATCGCCCATAACGAGATCGATTTCCCGGAAGACTGGCATCCCTTTTCTCATAAACTTCCTGCAGCCGTCTATTTTCCTGAACCACGTCTTTTTTCAGCGGGGATACTTTCGGCGATTTCCACGGCGTGAGAAAAAGAAAGAGCAGACCGGCTGAAAAACCGCATCCATAACTCAAATGCAGGGTTGCATAAATCATCGGCAATCCCACCATTGCTCTCCAGCTTTTGAATCGTCGGCTCGTTTCGTATGAAAAGTAAAGCGCAGCAACACCATAAAAAGTCAGAAGCAGAAAAAAGGCAACGCGTGCCAAAACTTGGCCCGCCAGCGCCCCCATCATCAATACCAATAATGACACAACAAATGCAAAAGGGATAAAATGCCTCATCTGCATCTGCAGAGGATGTTTTTGCAAAACCCGGACTTTCCAGAATCCATATTGAAAATACTGCCGGGCGAGTCCCAGCACATCTTTTCGAACCATGTAGCGGATTTCCAGAGCCCGGTTCATTAGAATTTTTCCACCCTTCTTACGAATGCGATAATTGAATTCTTCATCTTGATTGCGAACGAGAGATTCATCAAACAATCCATGTTCCGCAAAGACTTCGCGGCGCCATGCTCCCATTGGCACTGTGTCAACCCACTCCATCCCGCTTCCTTTGCGGCATCGGAAGGCGGCACCCCCTACACCAAACGGAGATTCCATCGCTGCTGCAATCAGGGACGAAAGGCCGCCTTGCCCTGTATGAACAAAAATTCCACCTGCATTCGTCGCACCCTCCACCTGCAGCATTTCAACGCAGGTGCGCACATAATCTGATTCCACCTGCAAATGACCATCCAGCCTCAAGATAATTTCGCCACCGGCTATTCCTATCGCCTGATTTAACCCTGTGGACACAATGCGGCCGCTATTACAAAGTAAAATGAGGCGAAAAAACCGCGGCTGGTACGTTTCAACAATCGCCCGTGTTTGATCGGTGGATTCCCCGTCGGCTACAATGATTTCCAGCTTGTCTTTAGGATAATCCTGGGCCAGCAGACACTGCAGAGTTTCTTCTATATGCGCTTCTTCATTACGAACGGGAAGAATCACGGTTACTTCAGGGAACATTTTATCCATCGGCTAGAACTTCTTTCACCAAAGTTTTCAGCGCTTCATTTCTTTTTTTGAGAGGGAAATGCGACAGAATGCGATGACGCGCAGCCGGACCTCGTTTGTTATCAGCAAGCGCCTGCTTCAGCGCCGCCTCCGCCTGATCCATATTTCCATAAGAGACAATATAACCGGTTTCGCCGACTACTTCCGGCAAAGCATACCGATCCGTGACCACGGGAATGCATTCTCGAAGCATGGCCTCAGCTACGGCACAGCCGAATCCTTCATGATAGGAGAGCTGCACATAAATTTTAGAACGGCACATCCATTCATTCAGCTCCGAATCACTTACCTCCCCCGCAATAAATACGTTCTCACCAGCCGCTGAGCGAAGCGTTTGAACCGCCTTTTCGTCTTCCCATTTACCAATAATCACAAAGGGTATTCCGGGAAAACGTCTCGAAAGATGCACGAAATCCAGCAGCCCCTTTCTCACAAGATTGCTCCTGTTGACACCGCCCACCGTCAAGACCCCTGCTTTTTCACCAGCACCTGCTACGGCTTCCTCATAAAACCCCTGATAAATGAGCCGTATTTTACTCTTCAGATTTTTATCTACATTTTCTTCAATATCATTTCGGTTCGCCTCAGAGATAGCCACGATCTTTGTAGCGAGGTGATATAGCATCCGAACCCATTTTTTTCTGGCTCCCATCATCAATCCATATCCAATCTCCGGACACGCCGCCGCATCCCAGCCGCCGGGGACAAGGATCACCCTTTTTTTTAAAAGCGCTGCCAGCAATAGCGGCAATATCGCATGACGGCCCAGGAACCAAATAAAAACAAGATCTGTGCGCAGAATGGAACCGAACAGAGAACTCAAATTCTTCAGGGAATAAGAATATAAGTTCAACAGAAGAACTTCATAGGATTCGTTCAGAATTTCATAGTCATAGTGCACAAAAGATTTAAGCCCCTGATGGACGAATAAAATTTTATGCTTGCTCCGGTTCATTTATCAGGATTAAGAATCTCAGACAAAACTTCATCTACGAATATAGAAAACTTCTCAGCTCCAAACGTGTCAGCCATTTTTTGTTTGGATTCAGTACTTCTTAATTCTGGCAAGGGCGAATCCTGTATTGCTCTCATGATTTTTTCTGATAAGTCCCTGACATTCCCGGGCTCAAATAAATATCCATTCTTGTTATCCAGAATAATTTCCGGCAGGCCACCGAGCCTTGCCGCAACGACTTTCTTCTCCTGAAGCAGTGCCTCCACCGCAATGCGTCCAAACGTTTCTCTATCTCTTGAGGGGACAACAACAATGTCAGAAACTTCAATCCAGTTCTCCACATCCTCTTGAAATGCAATTAATTTGACTTTATTTTCTAGCTTGAATTTGCGGATAGTTTCGGAAACTTCTTTCAAATACAACCTGTCTTGCGCCGCCGCCTGGCCGATGAGAAGATATTTGGCGGGCATCTTCATCCCTATTAAAGAAACTGCATTTACGAAATCCAACTGCCCTTTTATGTAGCTGATTCTACCTATAACGGAAACCACCTTCTCTTCCTGCGCTCTCCCCAGCGATTCATTAATTTGCCTTACCCTGTTTTGGTTCGGGCTCTTTATTTCTACTCCGGGATAAATGACAACCATTCGTTCTTTTTTACCTTGGAACATGGCCGCTGTATAACTTGAATTGCAAATAATTCTTGTGGAAAACAAGTGAAGAAATGCCAGCACTACTTTTTTAACAGGCGGAAATAATTTTATTTCATCCTGAAGATAGGTAATACAGGGAATACCTGCGAGCTTTGCCGCAACGGCGCCCGCAAAATGCGAAGGAAGACTATTCGTAAAAATAACGTCCGGCTTGATCTTTCGGCAAGCCGCTCCAATAAGTCCTGCAAGCCGGACCAGAACCAGGAAGTCCCAAATCATTGCAAACGGATTTCTGATTCTTTTATTTTGGAAAACCACACTTGTGCTGATCCACGCAACAGCGGCCAATTCTTCCAGCTCCGCTTCGGTTCTATCAAGCAGGGTCCAAAGAGGATTTTTCCTCGGCATGAGCACGACGGGAATCCATTTCATTTGCCCTAGCCGTGAAATGAGTGTCCTAAGAGCGCATTCAGCGCCTCCTATTCCGGTGCTGTCAGTGACGAATAGAATTTTTTTTTGCATGACCATGTTCCCATAATCTCAAGTATCTGACAAAATAGTAAAAGCTCGAAAACACAGCCATTTGAAAACCGCGGAATCCATCCAAAAAACCCTTTCGCCAAAAATAATTCCGTATAAAAACAATAAACGGGAATATCGTGATCTGAACTACTGAAAAGCGACGGTTTTCCTTTATAAGCTGATCGCGATCATACCTCGTATATCTCTCAAACTTCTGAATCCATGAAGCAATGCTTTTAAAATCATCATGTATCAGGTTGTGCTTAAGCGTGACAACGTTTCCAGAAACATGAAGATGCGCATCGACTTCTCGATCTTCAAATCTTCCAAAATTGCGGCGAAAAACCCTTGTTTGATAATCAGGATACAATCGTGCATAGCGGCACCACTTACCGTAAACAAGATTCTTTCTCGGAATTTTAAGCGCCTGAATCTTTTCGTCGGCATTTTCAACAACTTTTAAAATCTCCTCCCTTAAGCCCTGCTCCATATATTCATCCGAATCAATTTGAAACACCTATTCATTCCGGCTTTTCGTAATTGCCTAGTTCTTTTGCTTGTCTGAATTTACGTATTCATGTTCTACGATACGATCCGTGTACTCCCGACATATCTTAAGTGTTTCGTCCGAACTGCCGGAATCCACCACCAGAATCTCATCAGCCCATTTAACGGATTCCAGCGTTTTTCGTATCGTTTGACTTGAATTAAAGGTTGGCAACAATACTGATATTTTAATCATATAGAACTCTGTTCTGCAGGCTGAGCCCGCATTGCTGCTTTTATTTCCTCCACGATAATATTTGGCAAGTAGTAAGCCATCGCAAAGATTATCCAAAACGGCGTGTATTGTTCCGGCAAATTGAAGAAAGGCTCGAAGTTCAACATGAAGC
>CAZGID010000072.1:0-11354 GCA_964526065.1 uncultured bacterium | reverse complement strand
CCTGTTATTAAAACAAATGGGAATACCCGCAATACCAAGCCGCCAAGCATTAAAAAAAGCGGCTTAACCCAGGCAAACAGCTGAATACGACTCTTTTTTCGTTTTCTTTTTCTCGCCATACAACCTCTTGCCGGCCAAATGCCGGTTCCAAGCATGTTTTAATATTTGAAGACACAAACGCTGGTATGTAATCCCGGCTTCGGCCGCCGCCTTCGGAACAAGGCTGAATTCCGTCATCCCAGGAATAGAATTGGCTTCCAGCACGTAGATCCGTCCTGCGCGGTCCATCATCATGTCAATACGGCAGAAATCCCGCAGATCCAATTCCTGCATTACCTTTCGGGCGATTTGCTGCATGACTTTAGCCGAACTTTTCGGGATCTTGGCGGGGACCTGATATCGCGTCATCCCCTTCGTATATTTTGCCTTAAAATCATAGAATTCCCGCTTCGGAAGCAACTCCACCACCGGCAGCGCCCTACCGCCAAGCAGTCCCACCGTAAATTCCCGCCCCTCCACCTTCGATTCGACAATAAGCTGGTCATAACGTTTAAACAGCCGCGGCAAAATTTGCACTGCCTCCCGTTCATTATCCAGACAATGCACGCCAATACTGGAACCATCACAGCAGGGTTTAACAAAAACCGGAAATGAGAATTTTCTCCACGCGGATTTTGGTTCGGAACGTTTTAAAATTCTATAGTCCGGGGTCGGGATTCCCGTCCGGACGAAAACTTGTTTTGAAGCGGCTTTATCAAATGACAACCGGCTGCCGGCCGGGCCGGCGCCCGTATAAGGAAGCCCGATCCGCTCAAGCCAGCGCTGAATTTTTCCGTCCTCGCCTCCCCGGCCATGCAGTGCCAAAAAGACAATATCAAAGCTGCTCTTGAGCCGACTCGCCGACGGATTCCGGGCGGGATCAACAGGAGACGCCTGCATCCCTGCCGCACGAAGGGCGTTTAAAATCCCCTTCCCTGATTTTCTGGATATCTTACTTTCGGAAGAAAGACCGCCCAAAAAAACGGCGACGCGAAGATCTTTAAACTGCGGAGATAATACGGACTTCCGGTTCAAGCCAAATCCCGCTCTGCTGGTTAACGGTTTCCTGAATTTTTAAGATCAAGCTCTTTAATTCACTGCAAGTGCCGCCGCCCATATTGATGATGTAATTCCCATGCCGGGGAGAAACCATCATATTTCCGATTCGCAATCCCTTTAAGCCCGCCCGGTCAATCAACTGACCTGCGGTCGCTGCACTTGCCGGATTTTTAAAAACGGAACCCGAACTAGGCCGGCTTAAATCCTGTTTGCTATTCCGGTATTCGAAGTTCTTACGGATTTCAGCATCGATCATCTCAGGGTGGCGCCGCCAAAGCTGCAACCTCGATTCCAGAATAATCAGGCCTTCCAGATTACTTTTCCGATACGAAAACTGCAATTCGTCCCGGCTCAGGCGGCGCACTTGCCCGGATCCATCCAGCACCGTAATTTCCTGTACCAGATCCCCGATTTCGTTTTTTTGTCCGCCATGCCGGCTGTAACCGGCATTCATCATGAGCGCCCCGCCAATAGTTCCCGGGATACTGGCCAAAAATTCAGCGCCGCCAAAGCCAGCCTTTCGGCATGCAAGCGCAAACCGGTGCAAATGAATTCCCGCCGACACCTCAACGGCACGCTGAGCGGGGAAAAAGCGAATTTGCTCCATAAACTTTCTCATGGAAAGCACAATACCCGGGTAGCCGGCATCATCAAATACGACATTCGAGCCCTTCCCAAGTACGAATACAGGCAAATTTTCGGCACGCCCAATGTGCACAACCTCTTTGAGCTCATCCAGCGTCTCGGGCTCGGCAAAAAACGCCGCAGGCCCGCCCGCCTGCATCGTGCAGTACTGAGCCAAAGAAATATTAGGTCGTAGCGAAATTTTGCAATCGGCTGGCAAACGCATCCGCAACTTCTCCTATATCTCCAGCACCAAGGAAACCAAATACCCGGCGCTTTTTATCCTTATGCTCTAAAAAAGGCACAATTTCGTCCTTCGCCAACAAGACGACTTTACGGTGACCCCGACGTTTTAATTCGTCAAAAATGAGGCGGGATTCTCCACCGGTTTCCTTTTCCCCCGCCGCATAAACTTCGGTCAGGATCACTTCTTCCGCTTCAGTCAACGACTGTGCAATCTCGCGAAAGAAATGGCGTGTCCTGGAAAAACGGTGCGGCTGAAAAACCACCGTAAGCCCGCAGCCCATTCCGTTCAACGCCCGAACCCCAGCCAGAATTTCTGTTGGATGATGCGCATAATCATCCACTACAAGCCCTTCTTCGCGGGAACCGCCCTTTATCTCCAAACGACGCCTCGCACCACGAAAGCTCTTCAAAATGGCGGCTGCCTCTGCCGGATCAATACCAATCTGCGTCACCATCGCGAGACAAGCCAGCGCATTGGCAACGTTATGGCGTCCTGGAACGCCTAATTGAACCGGGGTACTGTAAAGCCCCGCCTCAACTAAATCAAACGAACTTCCGAAGGGCTCCATCACAATATTGTCCGCCGAAAAATCCGCGCCGGCGTCGAATCCAAAACTGATGGCCGGAATCTTTCCTTCATGCACAATCTGTCTCAACAAAGGACTTTCGGACGAATAAATGAGCACCCCCGGATCCTTCAAATTCCCCAAAAAGCGTCCAAAAGAGGTCCCGATATCGGCCAGACTTTTGTAGAAGTCCATATGGTCTTCTTCCAGATTGGTAACGACGGCGTAATGCGGCGCGTAACGCTCATGGGTGCCATCGCTTTCATCCACCTCGGCAACGCAGAATGCATTATCCCCAATCAAGACGTTGCTCTTTTCATTCATGAGATCGCCGCCGATCAAACTGGTCGGCTTTTTACCGGCCTGCTTCAAAACATAGGAAATCATCGACGAAGTCGTCGTTTTGCCATGCGTCCCGGAAACAGCAATAACGGTCTCCATCCGGTTCATGATGGCGGCCAGAATCTCGGAACGATGGCAGATCGAAATGCCGCTCAACGCCGCCTCCCGATACTCCACATGATCACTTTTGATCGCCGATGAATAGACCACCAAATCCACTTGGCTCATCCGGCCCGCCTGATGCCCCAAAAAAACCTTGATTCCGGCTGCCCGAAGCCGGGTCGTATACCCGCTCTCTTTAGCATCCGAGCCGCTCACCTCAAAGCCCTGTGATTTTAAGTACAAAGCCAGGGCGCTCATTCCGACACCGCCGATGCCAATAAAGAAAATATGATGATGCTGATCAAGCCAGGTCGCCTGTTTAATCATTTCCCGCCTCCCAGCACCGCTTCCGCCTGCTCCAGGACTAGAAAGGATGCATTTTTTGAATTGATGCAGGAGATTCGACCGGACCGCAAATCGCGCAGTTCCTGGTTATTGCGGATATGACGAATTTGCCCTAACAGCCAACTAGCATCCACCGCTGATTCTTCCCGGTAATCGCACGCATCCTGCAAAGCCAAAAACCGGGCATTATCCAGCTGATGGTCTCCGGCATGCGGATAAGGAATCATAATGGTGGGAATACCAAAAAGGGCAAGCTCAAAGATGGTCCCCGCTCCAGCCCGTGTCACAGCGGCATCCACCCTGGGGAAGATCTCTTCCATTTTCTCAACATAGGGATAAACCTCAAATTCGACCCCCATATTTTCATACTGGCGGTTCACCTGATGCCAGTCTTTTTCTCCTGTGATATGTATAACGGCAAAATTATTTTTTTCTTCATCCCGAAACTGACTTAAAGCCGACAAAATCAAGGAATTCAACCGTGCCGCTCCCTGAGAACCTCCCAGGACCAAAAGCGTAAACCGGCCGCCCCGGCCTACCCGCTGACACTCGGCAGCTTCCACCAAAACTCGCCGGATCGGATAACCTGTTTTGACAAATTTGCCGTTCATTTCAAAAGGTGCAGCAGGATCAAAACTTAGCGCGACACGATTGGCAAAACGAATCAACTGAGCGGTCGCCTTGCCAGGCACCCGGTTCTGTTCATGAATCAAGGTTGGAATACCAAGCAGGCGCGCCAGCACAATCCCGGGAAAAGCCACATAGCTGCCAAAGCCGATACAGACACTCGGCCGGAGCTTTCGAAGCAACTGGTAAGACCGCCAAAAAGCCCCCAACAACCGAATAAAAAAACTCCCCCACATCCTGGGTTGCTTTGAAAAGGGAAAATCGCCCAGGTAGTGGACCTCATCAAAAATTTCTCCCTTCCAGCCTCGCGTCCGGTTCTCCGCCCTGCGGCCGGTCAATAAATGAATGCGCCATCCCGGAAATTTCTGGCGGCAGGCTTCCGCCGTTGCAAAGGCCGGGAATAAGTGACCGCCCGTAGGGCCCGCTAGCAATAACAAGGTCCGCCCGCCTTTCATGCCTGCACCTTTAAATGCCGTTTCCAGGACGTATACTCTCGGCCGCGGCGCTGGTCAAGTCCAAGCAATATCCCTACCGCCGCCATATTAATGACAATTGACGTCCCCCCATAACTGACAAACGGAAGAGGCAATCCCTTGGTGGGAAACAGCCCGGTTGCGACTGCCATATTGATCAACGCCTGCAGCACCACAAACAGCGTCAACGCCATAATCAAAAGCCGCTCAAAAGAGTGCAATGCCCGGCGAGCCATCATCGCACCGCAGATAAAAATGATGAGATAGAGCGACAGCACGAACACCACACCCGCAAAGCCCAGCTCTTCCCCAATAATAGATAAAATGAAATCGTTATAGCCTGAGGGCAGGTAAAAAAGTTTCTGGGTACTTTGCCCCAATCCAACCCCCTTCCAACCGCCTAGACCAAAAGCCAAAAAGGACTGAATCATCTGAAAGCCGCTGCCCTGCGGATCTTCCCAAGGATTCAGATAAGCTGTGATGCGGCTTAACCGATAGGGAACGCGAATCACTAAAAAATAGAAAACGGGCAAAAAGACGACACTGACGATGCCCACGTAGCGAAGCGGTAACCCCGCAAGAAAAAACATGACCAGCGTAATCAGACAAATAAAAGCGCAGGAGCCCAAATCCGGCTGAAGCAATATCAGACCGCATATAAGCGTAATCAGCACAAAGGGGGGCACAAACATTTTCAAGCCTTCTTCCTGAATGGTTTTCAACTTGCGGGAAAGATAATCCGCCAAATAGACACAAACGGTCACCTTGGCAAGCTCTGCCGGCTGAAAATTGATCCCTGCCACCTGAATCCAGCGCTGCGCGCCGCCCGCGCTTCTACCCAAAACCGGAACAAACACCAGCCCCAGCAGCACGATCGAAAAAAAGATCAGTAATCGCGCATTGCGTTTCCAAAAATTAACCGGCAATCCTGCCGCACCGAACAGGAAGACCGTGCCGACCGCCGAAAAAACCGACTGTCTGATAAGAAAATATTCTGCATCGCCGTAAATCTGGTGAGCATACACGGCACTTGCGCTGTACGTCATGACCACACCCAACCCGATGAGTGTATAAACCGCAATAAACAGAATTCTTGCTTCCCGGCTCACACAGCCCCCGAACGAACCGCATTCGACTTTATGGCTAATGCCTCGACAACCGATTTAAAAACGTTTCCGCGCTCCTCGTAACCGCGAAACATGTCAAAACTGGCGCAGGCAGGCGAAAGCAAAATACGATCTCCCCGCTTTGCCGTCTGCAGAGCGTCTGAAACAGCCTTCTCCAAATCCAAAGACCGCGTGGTGGGTACAGCCCCCGCCCAGGCGGCCTCAATCTGCGCCGCCGATTCTCCGATCAAGAACGCGCGGCGAACCTTTTCTTTCAAAAGCGGCCTTAATTCCTCGAAATTTTTGCTCTTGGCCCGTCCCCCGGCAATCAATAAAACCGGACCCTCGGAATTTTTTAATGCCCAAGCCAGAGAAGAAACCGTCGTGCATTTGGAATCGTTGACAAACTCCACGCCATGAATCGAACCCGCCTTTTCCAGCCGGTGTGCCAGGCCTTCAAAGGATGTCCAGCAGTTCGCGACCTGCTCCGGCTGCAAATCCAGTTGCCGCGCCATTACGTTCAGCGCCGCCAGATTCTGGTTATCCGAAACACCCTGATGCGCCTCATCGTAAAAAATAAGATTCGAGGCAATACGATTTTCTGAAAAATACTGCTCATAATCACAGCGGCGCACAATGGCCACATCGCCTGCTATCTGATTCCGAATCATTTGAAATTTGGAACCGGCATAATCCGCCATATCCGTATGCCAGTCCAGATGATTTGGACTGATATTGAGAATTACCGCCACGTCCGGCCGGAATGTCGGGCAATGCTTCAATTGAAAGGAGCTGACCTCAAGCACCATAAATTCAGGCTCATTTCCCAGTTCTCCCACCCAGGGATTTCCAATATTTCCGCAAAGCCCCGTCTTTTTCCCTGCAGCGTTTAAAATCCGATAAAAAAGCGTGCTCACCGTCGTTTTTCCACTCGTTCCGGTTACCGCAATGACCTTACGGGCCCTGGAGTATCGCGAAGCTAATTCAATCTCACTGATCATCGGGACATTTTTTTGGCTCAGACTCTGATAAACAGGCGAAGACGGCGGTATCCCCGGAGAAATCAAAACCCAATCGCATTTTTCAATAAGATCAATCGAATGACTGCCGGTTTCAACCTGGGCGCCCGCTTCTCTAAGTTCCTCCGCTTTAACAAGATTCGCCGGATCTTCTTTGAGCTCACTCAGAAAAACGCCGCATCCCTGCCGCAGCAAAAAACGCGCTGACGCTTCGGCGCTTTTTCCCAATCCCAGAATCGCGACTTTGTCGGCTGAAGAGATATTCATCGAAGTTTGAGTGTGCTGAGCCCAACGACGGCCAGAATCAAGGCAACAATCCACAGACGTATCGTTACTTTCGATTCCGGCCAGCCCTTGAGCTGCAAATGATGATGGAACGGCGACATCAAAAAAATTCTCTTTTTAAAAACCTTGAAACTGAACACCTGTAAAATCACAGATACCGCTTCCAGCACGAAAATACCTCCGACGATCACCAGTACCGCTTCTTTTTTGAGCAGGACCGCAATCGCGCCAAGCGCCCCTCCCAGCGAGAGGGACCCTGTATCTCCCATCATGACTTCCGCCGGGTAGGAGTTGTACCAAAGAAAACCTGCGCTTGCCCCCACTAGCGCCGCGCATACAATGGCAATTTCTCCGCCGCTCGGCACATAAGGCACCGAGAGGTACTGGGCGAAGTCGACCCGGCCGACCACGTAACTCATAATGGCAAACGCACCGGAAGTAAAAAGCGTGCAGCCAATCGCCAGTCCATCAAGTCCATCTGTCAAATTTAATGCATTCGAAGACCCGACCAGCACCAGAATGACAAATGGAATAAAGAGAATCCCCAGATAAATGACGCCCGATTTTATAAACGGCAGGTGCAACCACGGCTCAAAGGACTTATCCGCATAAAGCCAGATGCCCAACGCTGCTCCTGCCAGCAATTGCCCGGCCATTTTGGTCATCCCGCTCAGCCCCTTGGAAGTGCCGGAATGCAGTTTCAGCATATCATCCAAAAAACCCACCAGACCGAACCAGAGAATAATGCCGAGCAAAGCGAGAACAAATGGTTGCCTGAGATCCGCCCACAATACAATCGAGGAAATGACGCTCAGAACAATCAGAACGCCGCCCATCGTGGGGACGCCGGTCTTCATCTCAAAGAAACCATGAATTTTCTCGGCCGACTCACGCTTATGAAACGCAACCGCTTTCAGATTCTTAAGCCATTGAATCAGCATCGGACCGGCAATAATGGAAATGAGAAAGGCCGTAACGCTGGCGCCGGCCGCACGGAAGGTCACATAGCGAAACAGATTAAAAATAATGTGTTCGTCACGAAGAAAGGAAAGAAGATAAAGCACGAGATCTCCTTAAACCGGCATGGATCCCTGCATGGAAGCGGATTTGAGCCTTTGAACCACCTGATCAACCCGCATTCCCCTGGATCCTTTTAAATACAACAAGTCGTTCGCCTTTAAAAAACCGTCCAAAAAAAGCGCTGCTTCGGCGGCCTCCTCAAACAGCATCGCATCGCCGGCGCCTTTCCGGCTGTTCAGCTCATCAAGCGCGAGCGCGGCATAAGGGCCATACGCCCCAATCCAGTCAAAGTTTGCTTTGGCCAATTGACGGCCCAACTCCCGGTGATACCGTTCGGATTCTTCGCCCAATTCCAGCATGTCCGAGAATAAAATCATTTTACGCCCTGTGACTTTCACATTTTCCAGGGCTTCAATGGCCCGTGTGAATGCCAACGGGCTCGCATTATAGGTGTCGTCAATCAGGCGTGCACCCGATCGATGCGGAAAAAGATTAAAACGGCCGGGAAGCTGCGGCAGCGACACCCAATCACGCGGTAAATCGCCCATTGAAAGACCGCACTGCACCGCTGCCGCAATCGCCAGCACCGCATTTCGCACATAAAAAGAAGCAATCCCCGGAAATGAAAATGAGACACCGTTCACCGCAAAGAAAATCCGACCGTCTCGCAATTCAAGGTCAGACAACTGAAAATCCGCCTTGGGAGACCAGCCCGCCGTGAGCAAGCGGATCCCCGTTCCCCGGGCTCTTTCAATCAGCTTCAAATCATCATCCGGCACAATTCCCCACCCGCTCTCTTTTATTTGCCCAAAAAGCTCAAGCTTGGCGGAATAAACGTTGTCCAGAGAACCAAATCCCTCCAGATGAGCCGGCGCAATGCCTGTAATAATGGCCCCGGACGGTTTCGCCATTTCAGCTAACGCGGCAATCTCACCTCGATGATTCGCCCCCATTTCACAAACGCAAAACTCGTCGGAATCTTTCAATCTCAATAGCGTCAAAGGAACACCAAGATCATTATTCAAATTCCCCTGGTTCGCGATACCGTGCCGTTGCGAGGCGAGCAAAAAATGAAGCATTTCTTTCGTGGTGGATTTGCCAACGCTCCCGGTAATTCCAATAAGCGGCATCGTAAAACAGGAACGATGCCATTCCGCCAGAGAGCCTAAAGCCCGACGAGGATCCTCAACCGCAAGCAAATTCCGAAGCCCCTGCTTTTCTAAGGTCTCCAGGGAATGCGACTGCAGATAGGAAGTCTTAATAACGGCGCCGGAAGCGCCCTGGCGGAACACCGGCTCCAAAAAGTCATGGCCATCCTGCTTACCGGCCAGTGCAAAAAAAAGCTCACCCGCCTTCAGCGAGCGGGAATCGATGGAAAACCCTTTTACGTGTACGTCTGAAGCAGGAAGCGTGAGGGAGGTTTTCAGGTGACGGGCGGCATCAGGGAGCGAGAACACGTGCTTTCCTTCTCAGGGATTCCTGAATCACCAGCCGGTCATCAAAAGGAATCTTCTTGTCACCCAGAATCTGATAATTTTCGTGCCCCTTACCGAGCACGAAAACAGCATCACCGGGCTCCCCGAGGGAGAGAAGCTTTTCGATTGCTTGCCTTCTATCTGGCACTTCAAAAACAGCAAGCCGGTCTTTCGAAGATGCAGGTATTCCCTTCTTGATATCATTTAGAATCCTGACGGGATCTTCCGAACGCGGATTATCCGACGTCAAAATAATCAGGTCACAATATTGAGCCGCCGCAGCCGCCATCTTGGGACGTTTATCCTGGTCCCGGTCACCGCCGCAGCCAAACAAACACAAAAGACGGCGCGGCTTCAACGCCCGTGCGCCGCTCAAAACCCGTTCAATCGCATCCGGGGTATGCGCGTAATCCACAAAAACGTCAAAAGGCGCCTCGATCTGCACCTTTTCCATTCTGCCTGGCACACCGGAAAATTTCGCTAAATCTTCGAGAAATAATTGCGGCTCAAATCCAAGTTCCTGCAATGCGCCTAAAACTGCAAGCGCATTCGACACATTATGCTGCATCGGCAGCGCAAGCTTGACATTCCATTCCCGCCGCCTTGATTTTAAAATAAATTCACTGCCGGCCATCGACGAGTCGACAATGGAGGCATGATAGTCAGCCGGACGTTCCAGCGCATAACTGGAAGCATCCAGAAACTCCTCCAGCAGCCTGCGCCCAAATTCGCAATCCCGGTTGATCAGCATTTTTGAAGGCTTGGGAGAAGAAGAAAAAAGAAGCCGTTTTGCCTGGAAATAACGCTCCATGGTTTTGTGGTAATCAAGATGATCCTGTGTCAGCTGCGTGAAAACAACCTGCTCAAACTTCAGCCCGTTTGTCCGCCCCTGACTGAGCGCGTGAGAGGAAACTTCAATAAAACAGTACTGGATCCCGTCATGCCGCATTTGACTTAAAAGAGGCATCAAGATTTCAGGGCCAGGCGTGGTGTTGTAACCTTCCGAACGGTTCTCGCCGTATTCATAACCCAGCGTTCCGATATAAGCGGATTTCACATGACGGTTCAGAAGCCGGTACAACGTATACGCGACTGTCGTTTTTCCGTTGGTCCCTGTGATACCGACTAATTTTATTTTTTCATCCGGCGCGTGATAAAAATGCTGAAGCAAAAGCGAGAGGCACTGCCGCGCATTGGGAACGAGAATTCCCGTTACATTTTTGGGCAGATGGAATTCGAGCGGACGGTCATAAACGACAGCGGTAGCCCCAGCGAGGATAGACTGACCAATGAAATCATGCCCATCCATACGTTCGCCGCGGCAAGCGACAAACACGTCCCCTTGAGCTACAGAGCGAGAATCGGAGGTGATTTTTGCAATTTTTCTGGAAGGGTCCCAGTGGCTGGTTTCAAGAACGGGACAACCACGAAATAGAGCCTGGAGATTCATACCCGCGCCTCTCCCGCTCCAAAATGAAACTCAAAAACAGGTGACTCCACATCGAGGCGGTGGATATCTTCAAGGCCTTCTTGTCCGACAAGAATCGAGCTTTGAAGTTTGGAGAGAGGAAACGGGCCCTGGTGAAGGTGATCCCAGGCATTTAAAAACTCTACCTGTATACTGTGCCCGCTTACATCCATGTAAAGCTTCTTCCCCTTCCATGAGGGAAAATGATAATCGACTCGTATTTCTCCGCCCTGAAACCGCACCCGGTCTTCCCAAACCGCTTCTGGCGACCGGATTCGGAACGCCATCTGCCCCCAGACCGGGGTGTACTGCCCTTCAATACTTAAATCCAATCTTTCCCGAACAATCTGACGGACACCCCACATTCCAACATAAGGTCCGCCCCAAAAGACTATTCCGCCAACGGCAAGCGCAAGGGCCGCAAGAACCCCCGCCTTTCGCATGCCTTAGGACGCCGCCGCCTGCAATACCTTTTTGGGAGAAATAATGATTTCTACCCGGCGGTTTTGTGTCTTACCTTCTTCTGTGTCATTACTCGCAACAGGATGGAATTCTCCA
>CAZGID010000071.1:0-11462 GCA_964526065.1 uncultured bacterium | reverse complement strand
TCCTGAGACCTTTGGGTTATAATCAAAAAGATACCTCACGTAAACCTATAGAAAAACAGTGCTTTAAAGCTAAAATTAACTGCCGAAATATCTTTTTCGGAGCATTTTGCATGCGTGGTCCAAGTCAGGAAAAAGACGGAACTCATGGATACCCATTTTTTCCAAGTCGCTCAATGCTTCATCTCGATCAGACCGGTCCAAATCGTAATAATTAATGAAGGGCTTGTCCTTTCCAGTAAGCAATTCGATAACGCCGTAGACATCATCAATATTGGTAAAGATAGAACGTGAATCCTGCGCTACAGCTCGTCGATTTCCTGCTACGGGCAAACGCAACGGTTTGATCACAGCCCCCGGTGACAGTAAATGTCCATTGGCATACACCGCCTTCGAGCTAGCCCATCTTTCAGCATCGAAAACATAAATTCTTACGCTGCCAGTTTCAGCGGCAGGCGGTTCAAAGGGACGAAACGCAAAAAAAGCGGAAATATAGGGAGAGGTTGTCCAATCCAAAAGAGGGGTTGGAAATTCATGGTGCTGAGCCAGATATAAGGCCGCACCGAAATCTTCGCCATCCGTCAGTTTATATCGTGTGTTATTAAGCATTCCTAAATAATCAAAAAGTTCATAAAGAACGGAATCATGATAACGGTATAAATCCCAATGTTCTCTTCGATGAAAAGCTGTTTGTAGCGGAAAGGTTGATGTCTGATGCCCGCGATAGAAAAGACCTGCTGGAGACGATTTTATAATTTCTTTAAATGCCGCCCATTTCAAAACTTTTTGAACTGGCCTCGGCCTCGCCCCGCTTATATTTGTAGCGGAAAACGAGCCCTTTTCTTGTAAGCTCGTTTCCCATTCGCCCGCTAATTTTCTACCATTTTCCAAGATGCTAAATTTGACAGTGCCGGAAACTGATAATGGAATATTGGGGTCACCAGGGCGAATAATAAACCCGTTCGGAGCAAAACCAATAAAACCTGAAAGTAATCCTTCATAGGTTGTTTCATTAATTTTATTGAGCCTTATTTTTGCAATCGTGGGAAGTTGAGTAGAGCCTTGGTCTAAAAAGGATATAGATCCAATCTGCGATGCCGTCGATCGATCGATGTTGACAAGCAATTCGCCTTTAAGGCCGCCGTCTACTTGTCCAAGCCATTGTCCATAAACCATAAGCAGCACCTGTAAGTGTTAACACTTTCGTTAACACGCGTATTCTAAGGGCTGAAAAGCAAAATGGCCATCAGCTTTAACTGCTGATGGCCATTTGCGTTATGTGGTAGCGGGGTCAGGATTTGAACCTGAGACCTTTGGGTTATGAGCCCAACGAGCTACCGAGCTGCTCCACCCCGCGCCGTATGCGCGGGACCGGCGTCGCACGGCTATGGAAACCGTGTCTCCGCTAGGCCCCGCTATAAATGAACTGGAATGCTGCCACATGGCTATTTGCCATGTTTTCTATCATTCCCGCTCTGATCGTAAACAATAAAGACAGGCATTTTGTGATGTGGCCGTCTTGCGGTAAGGGCTATTGTATAGGAAAGGCCGGGGAATGCAAGCCCCCATTGGGGTTAGCCCAGCGACCGGCGCCAGGCGGCCCAGGGGGTTTTGGGGCCGGTCATGAGGCGGTGGTAATGGGCCAGTTCGCGCTTGCGGCGGCGGGCGATGCGTTCAGACCAGGCCGTCAGATGGCGGCGTTTGGTGACGCGCGCTTCGGCGGCAATCCACAGTGCGAGTTCGTGCAGGTCGTGGGCATTGCCGAGGGCGTCGTGAATGGTTTTGAGATCCGCCTTCCAGCGGCTGTAGCGGCCGGGCAGAAAGTTGGCGGCGAAATACCGGAATTTTTTGAAGGCCACGCGCAGTTCGTGGTACGCGATATCGCTCTGCAGCCGGATGGCGGTTTCATGCAGGCGCCAGGCTTCTTCCAGACACGCGCGTGCATAGGCCCGGCGCTCGGCCGCGGACGGCGGCGTGAGCCCGCCGGCTTCCAGCTCGCCGATTAACTTCTGCCACTTCTTCGCATCAAAGCGTTTGAGGGATTTGCGCGCTTTCTTCTGGTCTTTCTTTTCCTGCTTCTCGAGTTCCTTGAGCAGGCGGCGCTTGGCGTGCCGGCCCTTCCCCGGCACCAGGCGGTTCATCCACAGCCGGGCCACCTGCGCATCGCGCAGTTTGCCGAGCGCTTTGAACAGGCCGTGCGGTTTGCGGCGGATTTTTTTAAACCGTTTGTGGGAGCGGCAGGCATTCCAGCCTTCGGCCACCGAGCGGCATTTGCGGATGGCAACGCGCAGGTCGTGCACGGTTTCGGCGTTGATCCGGCCGGCGGCTTTTTGTTCTTCTTTGGCCACGCGGCGCATGGCGCGGGATAAAGGGTTCATGCCCTATTGTACCGCGCGGAGCGAATTGCCACGCAAAATGTAAGTAAAATCAGGCGGCGGGTTTTTCGGGGGCCGCGGGCTTCGGGGCCGGTGCGGCGGGCGCAGTTGAGCCCTCACCCGTGGCAAAGGGCGCCGGGCCTTCGGGCATTTGCTCGACCACGGTCTTCTGGGGTTCTTCTTTCTGCGGCACGAGCTTGTAGAGAATTTCACCCGGGCGCACAAGCCCGAGTTCTTCGCGGATCACCTTTTCAATGTAGGTGATGTCGTTTTTCAGCAGATCGCGTTCTTTCTGAAGTTCCTGGATCTGCTGTTCCACCGTCTGAAGGCGGGTGGTGAGGCGGTCTTCCTGCTGGCGCAGCTCGCGGTAACGCGAGAGCGCCGGCAGGTAGAAGAGCGAGAATCCCAGCGCAAGCAGCACCAGGAAACCAAGAATGATGAAGACCTTCTTCATGAACGTCCGGCCACCAGATTCTGGGTGCCGGCGTACACGGCGCTGGCGCCGAGGCGTTCTTCGATCCGCAGCAGCTGGTTGTACTTCGCGATGCGGTCGGAGCGTGAGGCCGAACCGGTCTTGATCTGGCCGGTGTTCAGCGCCACGGCCAGGTCGGCAATTGTGGTGTCTTCGGTTTCACCGCTGCGGTGGCTCATGACGGCGGTGTAGCCGTTGGCATGGGCCAGTTTCACGGCTTCAATGGTTTCCGTCAGCGTGCCGATCTGGTTGACCTTGATCAGAATCGAGTTGGCGGTCTTGCTGTCGATGCCCTGCTGGAGGCGCTTGGTGTTGGTGACAAACAGATCGTCGCCGACCAGCTGCACTTTGCTGCCCAGTTTTTCGGTGAGCAGCTTCCAGTTTTCCCAGTCGTTTTCATCGAGACCGTCTTCGATGGAGAAGATCGGGTACTTGTCGCACAGTGCGGCGTAGAATTCGATCATCTGCGCGGGCGTCTTCACGGATTCGGCTTCGGCCTTGAGCACGTAATTGCCCGGGCTCGCATTGCCGCCCAGCTTGTCCTTGCCGTAAAAGCTGGCGCTGGCCGCATCAAGCGCGATCTTGATCTGGTCGCCCGGCTTGTAACCGGCTTTCTCGATGGCTTCCAGAATGACATCGAGCGCTTCCTGATTGCTTTTCAGGTTCGGAGCAAAACCGCCTTCGTCGCCGACGGCCGTGTTGTAGCCTTTGCCCGAAAGAATTTTCTTGAGGTGGTGGAATACTTCGGCGCCCATGCGGATGGCATCGGAAAATTTTTCCGCGCCGAAGGGCATGATCATGAATTCCTGCAGGTCGACGTTGTTGTCGGCATGCACGCCGCCGTTGATGATGTTCATCATCGGCACGGGCAGCACGCGCGCTTCGTCGCCGCCGAGGTATTCATAAAGCGGCATACCTTCGGAGTTGGCCATGGCATGCGCATTGGCCAGCGAAACGCCCAGAATGGCATTGGCGCCCAGTTTGGCCTTGTTCGGCGTGCCGTCGAGATCGAGCAGCAGCTTGTCGATGGCGCCCTGATCGCTGGCGTCCTTGCCGACAATGGCCTTCTTGATGGTGGTGTTGATGTTTTCGACCGCCTTGCGGACGCCTTTGCCGAGGTAACGGCTCTTGTCGCCGTCGCGCAGTTCCACGGCCTCGTGTTCGCCGGTCGAGGCACCGCTCGGAACCGCCGCGCGGCCGAGGGTATCGTCCCCCAGAATAATGTCCACTTCCACGGTCGGGTTGCCGCGGGAATCGAGAATTTCACGCCCGATCACATCTTTGATTTTAAACGGATTCATGATCTTTCCTTTCTTGCTTTCAATTATAGTATTGAAGACGGAATGCGCATTATATCGACTCACCCCCGCCCGCGCAAGCGGGGAAAAGCCCGAATGGCGGGGTTTTGTGCCCGCACAGTCCTTTGTTTACGGGCCACCGGAAGCTTGCTATAATCGCCGCCTTTGGAAAGGTTTGCATGAATCCGACGATTACCCTCGAAGAAATTTACGCTCCCATCGATAAAGACGTCCAGACGGTTCCGGCGGTCATTCTCGACCTGCTTTCGACGTCCAATGAGCTGGCGGGCGATGTTATCCGCTATTTTTTCTCGGCCAAGGGCAAATTGCTGCGCCCGGCCCTGGCTTTGTTTGGGGCCGCAATGGGACCGAACGGCCGGCTGGACGAATCCCGGCGCCAGGCCCTGTTGCAGCTTGCGGCCTCGTTTGAAATTTTCCATGCCGCCACGCTGATTCACGACGATATCATCGATGCTTCTTACGTGCGGCGCAACCTGCCGACGGTCAATGTGAAGTGGGGCCCGCAGACGGCGGTGCTGGTGGGCGACTACCTGCACGACCGGGCGATGGGCGCGATTTTCAAGAACGGCGACGCCCGCATTTTTGCGCGCTTCCTGGAAACGGCCGGCATTGTCTGCGACGGCGAAATTCACGAACTGAATGAAACGCATAATCTGGATTTAAAGGAAGACACGTATCTGGAAATCATTGATAAGAAGACGGCCGCCCTGCTGGCGTGTTCGCTGGAAGCCGGCGGCATGTTTGCCGGCGTGACGGATTCCCAGGCGCTGGCCCTGCGGCGTTTCGGCCGGCACTTCGGCCTCGCCTTCCAGATTGTGGATGACTGCCTGGACTTTACCGGCAATGAACACGAATTCGGCAAGACGCTCGGCGCGGATGCGGCGGGCGGCGTGTTCACTCTGCCGGTGATCCGGCTGTTTGAAGTAGCCGAGGAATCTGAAAAGAAAATCCTGCGCGGCATTTTCGGCGGGCAGGCGGAAGGCCGTTTTCAGCCGCTGCTCGACATGATCCGCAATTACAAGACCGTGGAATACGCCCTCGAGCGCGCCCGCGATTACAGCCGGCAGGCCCGCACGGCGCTGGCCGCTTTTCCCGAATCCCCCGCCCGGCAGAGTCTGGACCGGCTGGTCGATTACGTGCTTGAACGCAGCCGCTAGGCCATGCTGGTTTTGGTTCCGACCCCGATCGGCAATCTGCGCGACATCACACTGCGGGCGCTCGATGTATTAAAGGAAGCCTCCCTGATTGCCTGCGAAGACACACGCCACACCAAAAAACTGCTGATGCATTACGAGATTTCCAAACCGCTGATTTCATTTCACGAACATTCCACCGAACGCGACATTGAAAAAATTCTGGCGCCGCTGAAACAGGGCGAAACCGTGGCGCTGGTGACCGACGCCGGTACGCCCCTGCTTTCCGATCCGGGCTTTCCGGTGGTGCGGGCGGCCATTCAGCACGGCATCCGCGTGGAGGCCTTGCCCGGCCCGTTTGCGGCGGCCACGGCCCTGGCCGGAAGCGGTCTGGCGGCCGAGAGTTTTTCGTTTTTTGGATTTCTGCCGCCCAAGTCGGCGGCGCGGCGGCGCAAACTCGAGGCGCTGGCGGAGCGGCCGGAAACGCTGGTCTTTTATGAATCCCCTTACCGCGCGGCCAAAACCATGCGCGATATGGCGGATGTGCTGGGCGCCGGGCGCGAAGCCGTGGCGGCGCGCGAACTCACCAAAAAATTTGAGGAGTACAAACGCGGCACGCTCGGCGATCTCGCCGCGCAGTTTGAAAAACAGGAACCCAAAGGCGAACTGGTTTTTCTCGTCGCGGGTGCGGGACGCAAGGCGGTGTTTTCATGAAGAAGCTCGCGTTTATCGCGTCCGGCAACGGCAGCAATTTTGAAAATGTGGTGCGCGAGATTCAGGCCGGAACCGTTCCCGCCGAAGCCGTGGTCTTGCTCTGCGACAAGCCGGGGGCCAAATGCCTGGAACGCGCGGCGCGCCTCGGTGTCACGGCCGAAGTCGTCGACCGCAAACAGTTTGCCGACCGCGCGGCATTTGAGGCGCGGCTGGCGGAGCTGGTGGATCTTTACCAGGCCGATTACATTGTGCTGGCAGGTTTCATGCGCATTCTCAGCGCGGATTTTGTGCACCGTTACGAAAAGCGGCTGATCAATATTCATCCGTCCTACCTGCCGGCATTTCCGGGCGCGCATGCGATCCGCGATGCGTTTGAAGCAAAAGTGAAAGAAACCGGCGTCACGGTGCACTTCGTGATTGCGGAAGTGGATGCGGGGCCGGTGATTCTGCAGGAGAAACTTCCCATTCGACCGGACGACACGCTTGAATCCCTCGAGACGCGCGTCCACGACCTCGAGTACAAACTCTACCCCGCCGCCCTCCGCCAACTGCTTTCCTAATGCCCGAGGTGGTAAGGATGCTGGTTCAGGATGGTCCAGGCGCGGTACAACTGTTCGGCCGCCACCACGGCGGCCAGTTCATGCGGCAGGGTCAGCGGGCCGAAACTCCACACAAAATCCGGTTTTAACTCAGCCGCGGTTTTGTCCTCCACCCCATCCGGCCCGCCGATCACAACCGTCAGCATGCGCCGTCCCGAATCCCGTTCACGCGCCAGCCGTTCGGCCAGCTGCTCGGAAGACGCCGCCTGACGCGGCCGCGCGCGGTCGCACAGCCACACGGCGCCTTCGGGGCGTCCGGCCGGCCATTTGCCGGCGCGGCACGGAGAAAACGGATTCAGCCGCCGGCAGTAATCGTCAAAAAGTTCGCGGGCCGCGGCGGATTTGAAATCGCGCGGCCGCAGGGCCGCCTCCCGGGCCCACCCGAGTGCAAAGTAGAGATCCATGCCCTGATTGTAAAAAGAAATGCGGCGCGGAGCTACTTTCTTTTTGGGCTCGCGCGGCAACAGCAGTAGAATAGAACCATGCAGACGCCGGCGACCGGATTTCTTTACGACCCGTGCTTTCTGGAACACAACCCCGGCGAGGGGCATCCGGAATGCCGGGCGCGGCTGGAAATGACGCTGGCGCATCTGGAACCGCTCGACTGGTTCCGCCATTTGGTGCGTGTGGCGCCCCGCCCCGCCGAAATGGAAGATCTCGAGCGCGTGCACGACGCGGCCTATATCGCCCACGTAAAAGAAGCCTGCGAATCAGGCGAACGCCTGCTTGATTCGCCCGATGTCGGCATTTGCGAAGCGTCGTGGGAAGCAGCGGTACTGGCCGCCGGCGGCGCGCTGGAACTGGCCGACCAGATGATGGCCGGACGCATTATCAACGGCTTCGGGCTGATCCGTCCGCCGGGCCATCACGCTGAAACCGCTCAGGCCCTCGGCTTCTGTCTTTTCAATAATATTGCGATTCTCGCCCGCTACCTGCAGCAGGAACACGGCCTCGGCAAAATCCTGATTCTCGACTGGGACGTGCATCACGGCAACGGCACGCAGCACACGTTTGAAGACGACCCCACGGTGTTCTACATCAGCCTGCACCAGTTTCCGTTTTATCCGGGCACCGGGGCGGCGCATGAAACCGGCCACGGGGACGGCCGCGGCTACACGCTCAACTGCCCGATGCCGCCGATGGCCGAAGATGCCGACTACGAAGAAGCCTTCCGCGAAAAAATTCTGCCTCGCGCTTTTGATTACAAACCGGATGCCGTGCTGATCTCCGCGGGCTTTGATGCGCATCATCAGGATCCGCTGGCGCAGATCCGGCTGACCACTGGCTTTTACGGCTGGATGACCGCCTGCATGATGGAAGTGGCCGCCGCATCCGCGCACGGGCGCGTCCTCTCGCTGCTGGAAGGCGGCTATGACCTCGAAGCCCTGCCGCGTTCCATTGAAGCCCACCTGGCCGTCCTGGCCGGCATTAAAACCGTCTAGATTTCGAATTCGGGACGTTTCGGGCGGCCGTAGGGAATGCGCAGCCAAAAGCGTTCATGCACAAAATACACGAACAGTTTGATGAGGGTGTCGACGACGCCGACGGTTGCGGCGAATTCCACGCGGCGGGTCATGGCATACACCACGGCAGCGGTGATGAGGGTGGCGAAAAAACGCCAGCTGATGGCTTTGGCGATGCTGCGTCGTCTGGTTTCCATGGGAAGGTGCATTATAGCGGAAAACGCCGTCCGCGGGACAGCGCTTCCACACTAGGGGTTGAGTAAGTTAAAGCGGTTTTTAGATCGTATTGCCCGAGCCCACCTCCTCTTCCTCGTCTTCTTCCGGGGCTTCTTCCGCCGGAGTCAGATCCGAAATGGTCAGTGTGTTGCTGATATCGATGGCGATACCCAGCTGGCGCAGTTCGATGCGCTGCACGCGGTCCTCGCCGAGTTTTTGCACCAGAATATCGTCGGCCTTGATGCCGGTCTCGAGCACATCGTACTCGTTCGCATCCTTCTTGCGGACCTGCACCGTGTAGCGCGCGCGGCCAAGCGAATCAATCGACTGGCTCAGGTACACCGATCCCTGGCTGTTGCGGATCGACGTATATTCCCCGCGCACCTGGTTCTCGGCATCATAGCTCCAGTAGGTGTGCTGCTGGAACCCGCCGCGGGCATGCCGCAGACTGCGCGAGGCCTGACGGAAAAACGGCTGTCCGTCCGCGCCCAGCACATACCGGGATGTCGTCTGCTGGACCATTTCGCCCAGTTCGGCATCCTGAATCGTTTCACTTTCAAACACATACGCTTCCACGGTTGAAGTCGTGCCGATGGTGGTGCGGATCTGTTTAAAGGTCAGTTCCGCGCCGTCCAGCGCCTTCACCGTAATTCCGAGGCTCGTATACACGCGGACACCCGCCGAAGTCGTGGTCACGCTCCGGTACGGTTTCGCCACGGTGTATTTCGCCTGAATCTGTTCTTCATAGATCACGGCATCGCCTTCGCGGATCACGAGGAAGTATTCTTCCACGCCATCCAGTTCGCGCTTCTCGACCACGAGGCCGCCCTCGTCACCGAATTCCATTGCGGTCAATTCCGTAACCACCGGTCCCGCCGGTTCTTCGGGTTCCGCCGGCTCGGCTAAGGCTGCCGCGGCGGTCGGATTGAACAGCACCAGAAAGGCCAGGTCGCCGTAATCAATCGTGCCGCTCTGGTCCACGTCAAATTCGGCATTAAACCCTTCCTCGCCTTTGCTCTTGCCAAAGGTCTGGATGAAAGCCGCCAGGCCTTCCGCAAGTTCTTCCTCGGTAATATCCGCATTACCGTCGGCATCAAGGGCCTGGAACATGCTCAGCACCTGCTTCTGCTGGTCGCTCAGCACTTCGCTCAGAAATTTACGGGCAAGGACATAATCCTGGTCCGAGAACTTGCCGTCGCGGTCCAGATCCAGAATGGCACCGTTCTCCGGATCCACTTCGCCCGAATTTAAAGCCGCGCGCATGGCATTGAGCGCCTTGGCAGCTTCAAAGGCATCGATCTCGCCGCTTTCGTCCGCGTCCGCGAATTGAAAGAACGCAAACATGACGGCCAGCTGATCGCCAAAAGCGTTCGGATCGATTTCGCCGTTGCGGACGAGAATTTTGCGGGTCTCGCCGTTGAAAAGCGTCACTTCGTAAATCCGTTCCTCGACCCACAACTGATCATGAATCGAGTAAATTTCTTCGCCGTTCTTCCAAACCGTCGAACTGAAGAACGATTTCACTTCTTCTCCGTTTTCATTCAAAACCAGCTTGAACGAACGGATGTAGTCATGCGCCTCAAGTTTCGCTTCGCCTTCTTCTTTCCAGCGGGCGCTGCGCTCCTTGATTTCTTTCTTCATCGATTCCACCAGGCCCGGAATCTCGGCATTCCGCTTCTTGAGCCGTTCCAGTTCCTTTTCCAGGTTCTCAATGGCCGCTTCAGGTGCCGCCGGCTTGCCCGGATTCGCGATCCAGTTCCGGTATTCCGTCACCCAGGTGCGGGACGAATCCAGATTACCCGCTTCCAGAGCGGCACTGAGATTCTTTTCCAGACGTTCCAGTTTCTGGAGCGTCGTTTCATAGCCCGGCCATTCCACAATGAGCTCTTCCGGCATGTTGTAATAAAGAATCGTGCGGCCGTTCAGAATCTCATTGTATTTTGTGAACTCCAGTTCAAGCTCGCGGTTTTCCTTCCGCGCCGCCTTCACCGCTTCATCCAGGGCACGCAAGGTATCAAGAGCGGTTCGGATTTCCGCCAGCACCGATTCATAATCCTCGCGCGTGTCCACCCAACTGCGGATTGTTTCCGCCATTTTCTGCGGACCCCGGGCGAGCATGTCTTCGATCCGGTCTGAGACGGTCAGGTCGAGCAAATGCACCATATCGCCCTGCGTCCAGGTCCCTTTAACGCCGGTGCTTTCCGGATAAAATCCGCCGCAGCCCCAATGCGGACAGATGAGAATCGGTTCTTCGTAATACTGATACTGACCGATGTGCGTGTACGGTTTGCGGGTCATCGCAATGTCAAAACGCTCCAGCGCGGTTTCACCGTCTTCACCGAACAGCACCAGCGAATAATCCATCGCCTGGATCGGCGACGTCATTTCGCCGGGCCAATAGGAAACCTTTTTGGCACGCGTCAGCGACGCGCTATCAACCGATGCCGTCTGGACTGAATAAACCTGGTCCACGTAAACCAGACTCGTCGACGGCCGGTATGTCAGACCGCGGGTTTCCACGAGCTCGCGCGTGCCGTCGGCACGATACACCGTGCGGGTGGCTTTGGCGGTTTTTCCGTGGGTGCCAAAGTGGTAGGTATCCACCACTTTCTTTTCGTCTTCGCCTTCCCGGTTGAGCCGCGTCGTCACTTCCAGCAGGCGGCCGTAGGCATCATAGGTATTCCACTGCTCCACCAGATTTGTCCGCTCGCCGTCACGGAAATGTTCCGTGCTCTGAAAATCCAGTCTTTCCGTGAAATACTTGCCGGGATAAACCAGATATTCCCGGGACACATTCTCGGAATAAGCGATCGAATCCTGCGCCATCGCAATCGGGTAACGGCCGACATTTTCCGAGCCGGTCACTGTGTAATTCGAAATATCACGCTGTTTGATTTTTCCCGTCTCCGCATCGAACTGTTCCTGCGTGAGGCGATGGAAAATGCGGTTGCCGTCGGCATCCAGTTCGTAATCATTGACCGTCTTATACGTCGCAACGCCTTTATTGAACGATTCCGAGGATTCGAAAATCAGCCCTTCGGCGTCATACCCGCCGTACCAGTAATACTCATTTTCAAAGGTCTCGGCCGAAAAGCGCGGATCATATTCCTTTTTATGCCGCCAGGAAATCTTGCCGTCCTGGTACTGGGTCTGGACCACACGCGCCAGATGCCC
>CAZGID010000070.1:5026-11501 GCA_964526065.1 uncultured bacterium | reverse complement strand
GAATTCCCGGACAGCGCCATAACCTCCTTTTCGATCCGTCACCAGATGCGCCACACGCTGCACTTCCGGCCAGGCATCCTGAACACAGGCGGGCAATCCCACCATCTCAAGGCAGGCAAGATCATTGATGTCATTGCCAAGATAAGCTGTTTCTTCCGGGGATACACCGCGCGCCATCATTTCCTCCCCCAAAGCCGCCCCTTTATCCGTCACGCCATGTCGGCAGGCAATTCCCAGTTTTTCACAGCGGTACCTTACAACCGGATTTTTTTCGGCTGAAATCACCAGCATATCGATCCCCGCTTCACGTAATTTCTGCAGCCCCAGCCCGTCGCTGCGGCAGCAAAAGACATTTTCCTTGCCGTCTTCCGAAATCAATACGCGATTGTCGGTAAAAACGCCGTCAAAATCGAAAACAACAAAACGGATGTTACGGGCTGCCGGAATTGAGGACATCCGCTTCTCCTTCAACCGGCTGGCGGCTGTCTTGCTGCCCTTTAAACATTTCAAAACCCAAAGGCGCTTCGGCGTCCACCGCCACGACCAGAACCTGACCGATGACATTTTGAATCTGGTAAGGCGGCAAAAAGCCTCCGGGAGATTTAATGACAATATCATTTTCCGTCAAACGATAGCCGGCAGGCAGTGGTCTGGCGGCATAAAGACTTTTCCCCATCTTGCGTCGTGCCGGCATTTCATAATCATGCACAATCTTTTGACCATCCCCCAGCATGTCGGAAATCCGTTCCAAATCACGGACCTGCTTGCGCAATCCCTCCGGTTCGAGAGAAAACGCATGGTCGGTTCCCTTCCAGGCATGATTCAATGTGAAATGTTTTTCAAAAACCCGGGCACCCAGTTGATAGGCAATGGCGGCCGCCAAAATGCCGTTGTCGTGACCGGAGTAGCCGATAATGGCCTCCGGATAGCGCTTCTTCATTTCCGCCACGGCGTTCAAATTAAGATGATCGTATTCGGCCGGATACTCGCAGACGCAATGCAGCAAACAGATGCGTTCTTCAAGCTTCCGGATCGCGTCATAGGCCATGTCGATTTCTTCCCAAGTGGCGGCACCGGTCGATATAAAAAGCGGCTTTTTGCGGGAAGCCGCATACTGGAGCAGCGGAATATTGGTTAAATCCGCGGAAGCAAATTTAAAACTGCCGACATCCAGTTCATCCAGAAAATCGACACTCTCAAAATCAAAAGGAGCACACATGAATTCGATACCACAGGATTCGGCCTCTTTTTTGAGCTGCCGATATTCCACGATTCCGAACTCCAGTCGCTCCCGATGACTCCCGTAAGTGTCCCCATAACTGTGCTCATGTTCATAGGGCTGTTCATACATAGCTCGCGTATAAAGGCTCCGGTTTTGACGTTTCTGGAATTTGACCGCGTGAGCCCCGCATTGGGCGGCAGTGCGGATCATCTGAAGAGCCGTCTCCAGACTGCCGCGATGATTGTGCCCAATTTCAGCAATCACAAAGGGTTGGCGAGTTTCCGGCGAAATGCTGGCGTTTTGAAAGCGAATTTCCATTCCGATCTAAACTCCGGCGATCAGGAGGGTTAAAATAAAACGGAGGCCAAATAAACGGGAGTATTGTAAAGCATAGGGGGCAACTTGTCTAGCCGCCCATCAAACATATAACCTCATTAATTACAAGTAGTTACGATATTTTCTTGATTTTGTTTCCTAATGAGGGATCGAAGGATTCCTGCTTCTTTATCAATTGCAGACAAACCAGCTCTTCTCCTTTGCCGGATACATGTTCGGCTTCGGCATAAATATGCAGATTTTTACCCCGTATGCCTAGAAAAGGATAGACCGTTTCGGAATCCGCCGTTTTTTCTCTTTGCCGGGAAACCGATATAAATTGAGCCTTTCCATTCTTCAAAAGACCGTCCAGCACCTCAAACGTAAGTCGGGAATTAAACAGAATCTTTCCCTGCAGAGCCCGTAAATCCACCGAATCTCCCGTGAGTCCCAAGCGGCTGTGCTCCGGCGATATTTGATAGATATTATTTTTCCCAAGAAGCTCGCTTAACCGGAGCGCCGCCAGCGAGTTGGTTTCATTCGACGGATGCAGAAGCAGCGCATGCCCAAACCGTTCGGGGTCCAGTTTTTCCAGTGTTTCTGAAGCCAGCAGGTTTTCGTCAATGACATGAAATCCTTGCCGCCGGGCGGCCTCCGCTCTCGCGGGCTCGTCCTCAGGAAAGGCCACATTAAACTTTTGTTCCTGAATCATTTGTCCAATTTCCAGGGTCCACGGCAGGGCGCCCAGAATCAGAACATCCTGCGGCCGGTGATTCGCGATCCTGAGCAACCGAGCCAGCCATGGAGCCGATAACCCGTAGACGGCACCGGTCATCAGAATGACAAAAAAGACAAGGCCGGTCAGTTCTCCGGCATCCGAATAACCCCGCCGGGCCAATGGTTCGGACAACATGGCCGCCATCGCCGCCGCCACCACTCCCCTCGGGGCCATCCAGGCGACAAACAAACGATCCCTCACCGACAGCGGAGATTTCCAGGTCGAGATCCAGACACTGACGGGACGAACAACAAAAATCAGACCCGCCAGAAAAAACCAGTAGCCTGCATCGACATGGCGAACATCGTCCCAGGTTAGGTGAGCGGCCAGCACAATAAACAATGTCGAAATAATCAAAACGCGCAGGGATTCTTTGAACTCCATCAAATGTTTCAGATTTACTTGATGTTGATTCGCCAGAAAGATACCCGTCAGCGTCACTGTCACCAGACCAGCATGCGGCTGCAGTCTTTCGGTCACGGCAAACAGCCCAAGCACGGTCACGAGCACCAGTGGATTTTCCAGATAATCGGGAATTTTTTCCCGGCCCAGAAACTGGCGAATGCCCCAGGCCCCGGCCAAGGCCAGCTGCGGGGCCGCCAGCAAGGTCATCAGAAAACCTCCCAGCATTGTCCCTGCCGCCTCGTCTGCACCCTGAGTCAGGATGGCCTGAAAAATCAGAATGGCCAGAACAGCGCCGACCGGATCATTCATGATCCCTTCCCACCGGACGACCGCGGCCGCCGGTCCGCGCGGCCGGATTTCCTGCAGGAGCGGAATAATCACCGTTGGGCCCGTTACCACGAGTATGGCGGCTAACAAACAGGACACCGGCAAGGAAAACTTTAAGATCACGAAAGCCAGACCAGCCGTCAAAAGCCAGGTGACCAGAACACCGCCGGTAATCAATTTTAAAACAGCCGGTCCCGCTTTTTTCAGGTCCTTGCGGCGCAAACTCAAACCGGCTTCAAACAAAACCAGTACCATCGCCAGCGATATCAGCGGTTCGAACAGCGAGCCGAAAACTTCTTCCGGTTTCAGCCAGCCGGTCAGCGGCCCCGCCGCAAATCCGATTAAAAGCAGAAAGAGAATCGATGGAATTTTCAGAATGGAAGCCAGCCACATGCCACCAATCCCGAGCACGAAGATGCTCACGATCGGCACGATAATGGAAGCATTCACGGAGAAGATCCGTCCAAGGGCAGAAAGTAAGCATTGAACCAGAAGAATAACGCATAAATGAGAAGATTAAGGGCCCAGCCGATGAAGGTCACCAGCACCGCGCGTCCGGTCCCCCGGTAATCCAGCGCCTGACGGACCGCCACGACCATGGCCGCCAGCATCCAGCCCGTGCCGAACAAATACAGGAGCGCGCCGGTATTGCCGGGAACCAAACCAAACAGCCGTAAAATACCCGGACTTGAAGCAAATCCAAGGGTCCGGAACAATTCCCCGAAATTGGAACGGGTCTGCGCTTCCGGCAGCAGTTTGACGCCCGCAAAATAGATGACGCCCACCCAGATCGCCCACCCAAGCACCCCTGCGGCCATGTAACCCAGTACGGCTTCCCAGCTTTCGTCCCGGTAATTGCCCCCGATACCGGCCGCCGCACTGGAAATTAAAATCACCAAAAGGGCCTGCAAATTAAGCGAGCGATCGTGTTCGATCTCTTCGTAAAAAGTGCCGTTCAGACGTGCCGCCTGCAGCATCCGCTGAATAAAAAGCCACATAAGCACTCCCCTTTCTGCACGTTTACACTAAGCTTTTTAGCTCTATCTGCCTATCAGGCCTTTCCTCTTCCGCAATACGGAAAACCCAGTACCGGAAAAAAGAGTGCAGAATGTCGGGACTTGCCGGATAGCAATTCAAGTTTCTCCCCCCTACCGATCCTAAGCGGTGGGAATAGAATAGGGCCAATTATCAAGGAGTTGCTTACGTGATCACGATCGGAATTCCCGTTTATCGCCGCACGGATTTCATCGACCAGGCACTGAAATCGTGTCTGGAGCAGACGTTCCGGGATTTTGAAATCATCGTCCTCGACAGCTCCCCCTCCGACGATTTACGTGAAAAAATCGAACAGTACCCGGATGAAAGAATCCGATACCACCGGGTTTCACCGGCCACCGGCATTACCAAGAAGCTCAATATGCTGGTGCAGATGGCTGGAACCCCGTGGATGATGATTCTCTGTGACGATGATTACCTGGAGCCGGGTTTTCTTGAAGCGATGGCAGGACGGATTCGGGAAAATCCGGATGCAACTTTGTTCCGCTGCCGTTACCGCCTGATCGACCGCGAGGGCCGTACGATCCGACTGGACAAGAATTGTAAAACCGTGATGCCGCCGGCGGAATTTCTGAGCCGTGTCCTGATGCCTGAAAAGCATTTTTTTAAAATGAACATTTCCGGCATTCTCTTTCCGCGCCAGACGCTGGCCGACCTTGGCGGTTTTGTCGATTTAAAAATCCCCTGGCATACCGAGCGGGTCACGTGGACCCTGCTCGTTTCTCGCGGATATTGTGTCTTCGAGGATCAGCCGCTCTGCAATATCCGGCTGCATCCGGGCTCGATCACATCGAGTTTCGAATCCGACTATCTTTCATCGATCTATTCCGATATTGAAGCGCGCCGTATTTTTGAGGATATTTTGAACTACATTGAACAGCGATCAAGCGCCGAAGCCGATTTCCGCTGTCTGGAAGAAGCCCGGCAGAATCTGGAAAGTTATATGGAGCGGCACATGTCGCGTTCGCTGGACCGGGGCTTTCTCGCTTTTCTTTCCCAGCCGAAGTCCCAATCCCAAATCGATACGCTTTTCAGCAAAATGGAAGAACTCAGTCTGCCCGCATTCCCGTCGAGCCGCATGTATGCGTTTTTGTCACGCACCCCCTTCTTTTTGCGGATGCCGATTCTCCAGGTGCTGCGCTACTACAAAATTCACAAATGGTGTGTTTAGCTGGACGGAGAATGGAATGAGGAATTCCGTTCGGCCCTGGGAGCCGTGACCCGCACCACGGTGCCCCCCGTCTCACCGGGTTCAATCGTAAAATCGCCGCCAATCATTCTTGCGCGGTAAGCCATGATGGCCAGTCCCATTCCCGGCTTGATCCGGGCGGGAATGCCGCAGCCATTGTCCTGGACATACAACGTAAGACTTTGTTCCTCTCCGGCAAGAAGCACTTCGATTTCCTTCGCCTGCCCGTGCCGGACGGCATTGTGAACCGCTTCCATCACGATCCGGTAAAGGTGCGCGGCCATATCGGCATCGTGAACTTTAACGTTTTCCTCCCATTCAAGACGGCAGCGGACATCAAAGGTTTTTTCCGTCGCATTACAAAAATCCGCAAGTGCGGAACGCAGTCCCAGCCGGTCCAGCTCGACGGGATAAAACCCGCGCGCCATGGCTTTGGTTTCCTCGATGGCTTTTCGCAATCCGCTGACCAGGTTTTCCATCGCCGGCGTTTCTTCCGGACAGTGTTTCTCCAGCTTTTTTTTCAGGGAATTGGTAATAAAAGAAAGCGCGACCAGCTCCTGCGCCAGTCCGTCATGAAGATCCTGCCCGATGCGGCGCTGCTCCCGTTCGCTGATTTCCAGAATTTCTTTTTGAATTCTGGTTTTCTCTTTCATTTCCCGTTCCAACTTTAAATTAGCGTCTTCCAGTTCACGGGAGCGGCCTTCCAGTTCCACATTCGCCTGTTTCAACGCCTTTTCACCGCGGCGCCGCACTTCTTCGGCCGCCAGCAGCGTGCGGATGCGCGTCAACAGCTCCCGCGGATGAAACGGTTTAAAGAGATATTCATCCGCCCCGCTTTCCCAGCCGCGGATCATGGCTTCGCGATGCACCATAGCGGTCAAAAGAACCACGGGCGTCTGGGAAACGGCGGGCATGGCCTTGATGCGCTGGCAGAGCTCGAAACCATCCATCCCCGGCATCATGACGTCCGCCAGCACGAGATCCGGTCGGTTATTTTTAAGATATGCGAGCGCTTCCAGCCCGGCCCCAAAAAGGTGCGTGCGGTAAAACGGTTCCAGAATTTCCTGGATATAATGGCCGAGATCCGGATTATCCTCCACAATGAGTATTCGCGGCAGCGACTTCCGGGCCTCAATATCCCGAGGGGCCTCGTGCTCCGGGATTTCTTGATCGGTTGCCAAAA
>CAZGID010000070.1:0-5016 GCA_964526065.1 uncultured bacterium | reverse complement strand
TTCCATCTGGCGGGTTTCCGCCACCGGGGTCCCGGCCGGTAATACCTCCACCGGTCCTTCCACAATAAAATCACTTCCCTCTCCCCGCTCGCTCTCAATGCGGATCGTCCATCCTGCCAGCTCGCATAACTCGCGGACAAGCGCAAGCCCCAGTCCGGCACCTTCAAACCGGCGGGTCGATGCCGTTTCCAACTGCCGAAAGCGGTCAAAAACCTTTTCTTTATCCGCCGCGGGAATTCCAATCCCCGTATCACTGACCCGCAGACAAAGTTTTCCTTCCTGAATACTCAGCCGGGTTTCAATCCGGCCGTGGTCGGTAAACTTCACCGCATTCGACAACAAATTAAAAAGAACCCGCTCATAGATAAAGCGGTCCATCCGGACCACGGCATGGTCCGGCACATCCACCTTCCACTTAATTCCTTTCTTCTCGGCCAGCAGGCGAAAGTCGGCCGCAATCGATTCCGTCAATGCCTTCAAATCTTCCGGGCGGGCTTCGATCTCGTATCCCGACTGCAGCTTGGAAAAGTCCAGCAGGCTGTTGACCATCTGCATCAGCCGCCCCGCATTGTGGTGCATCCGTGCCATCAAACCCTTCGGCCGGGAATCGAGCGGGCCGTAATCACCCGCAATAAAAGATTCGATCGGCGCCAGGATCAGATTGAGCGGCGTGCGCAATTCATGAGAGACATTCGAGATAAAGTCATTCTTAAGCTTTTCACTTTCAATCAGGCGCCGGTTTTTTTCGGCAATTTGCTGCAAGGCATCTCTCATTTGGGCCGGACTGGGAATTTTGAGGGCCTGTTTGACCACCGGCCAGATACAAATGGCGGTAATTACCGACGCAAGGGCTGTCAGCAGTTTAATAATCCCCTCGGCGCGGTACCAGGCGGTCCATGTCGTCACGATGCTCATGCCATGCGTCATGCCGCAAAAAAGGATAAAGGCTCCGAAAGCAACAAACAGCCAGGAAAAAACGAGATCTTTGCGGCGGCGGACAAAATAGAGAAGAGCAAACGGGATGGTGAAGTAGGAAATAAAAATGGCCGCATCGGAACCGACATGCAGCCAAAGGATTTCGGGCCGCCAGAAATAGCAGTGGCCGTGCGGCATAAAATCCGATGTGAACAGGCGGGTAAAAAACTCGCCTGCACTCGGAGAACCCATAAGGTCAAATGCCTGATGCTGGTGTTCCATAAAAATACGGGGAGCTTGTGGCTCCCCCGTATTTTAAACCCTCCTCACGGCTGAGAAAAGGCTTTAGTCGTTCTGAACCCAGTGCATCGCCAGGCGTATGAGCTCCATATTGTGCTTCAGATTCAATTTGTTCTTGATCCGGGCACGGTAGGTCTCGATCGTCTTGATGCTCCGGTGGAACTGCTTGGCAATCGCAGCGGTCGTCTGCCCTTCGCCAATCAGGCGGAAGACTTCAAGCTCCCGGTCACTCAGCACTTCAACCGGGTACAGATTCGCGGAAATCCCGTTATACTGCTTTTCCAGAATCCGCTCGGTCATCCGCTCGCTGAGATAAATCTGACCGCCAAGAATCCGGCGGATTGCCGTCAGCACGTTATCCGTGGCTTCCTGTTTCATGATATAGCCCTTAGCTCCTTCGCGAAGCACGCGTTCGCCATAGACCATTTCATCATGCATGGAAAGCACAAGCGCCGGCAGGCCTTCGAACTGCTCTTTCAGCGTCCGCAAGAATTCGATTCCACTGCCGCCGTTGAGGGAAATATCCACCAGGACAATGTCCGGCTTCTCCTGCCGGATTTTGTCGAACGCGGCGGAAATATCCGAAGCTTCACCACATACCGCCATGTCATTCTCCTGATTGATCACTTCGACAATTCCTTTACGCACAATCGGATGATCTTCCAGAATAAACACGCGGGCTTTCTCCCCCCATCGGGTCTGCACCGGACGAGATCTTTCATCGAGGCGCACATCTTCGGGAGGATCCTTACGCATCCGCCGGCGTGCTTCCTGATCGGGACGCCACTTCGTCTTCATTTCTTCTTTTTTGGGCTCGGCTACTTTCATTGCTTCCTCCTTCAGTTACGCCCGGCCGCCTTTCCGGCGTCAGGGACAAGAGTCAGAACGAATCGTGCATCTCGTTGATTTTCCTGCTTCTATTTCTTACGAATTGCTCAAAAAAACCTGACAGCACAATAGCAAATATGAGGACGGGGTCACTATCAGGCATGCGCTCTTTCTATTTTCCACCATTCCCTGAGGGTTGTCAGAGAATCCCTGAGGCAGGTTTAACAAGGTTAGGCGGCAGTGCGGGAAGCCAAATCCCGGATGAGAGGAACCAGTTGTTCGGCAGCATCCTGTTTCATGAGGTAGCCCTGGGCACCCGCCTCTACGGCACGATCGCCGTAAAGAGCGCTGTCATGGATGGATAGAACCAGAATGGGCATTTCGAGGCGATGCCGGCGCGCTTCACGGACGAATTCAAGGCCGCTTTCATCCCCGTCCAGAGAAATATCCACCAAAACGACATCCGGCTTGAATTGCCGGACATTTTTCAACGCCTCGTCCTTGCTGCTGGCCTCCGCCGAAACCTCCATGTCGGGCTCCGCCCCGATAATCTTGCAGAGAGTCTTACGTACAAAAGCATTGTCATCAACGATCAGAATTCGAAGCATGGGTTCTCCTTTTTGTTGCCGGATTTTAAATCATTTCAAGCTGCCGAACGTGACGGTTCGATTGCCTTTCGTTTTGAGAAATAGCCATTTTAAGAATAAACCGCGAACCTTTTCCCGGTTCCCGGCGCACATCCAGCGTCGCGCCGATCAGTTCCGCGCGGCATTGCATCGACCGCAGCGCGCCTTCCTCAATTGCTTTCTGAGAAAGCCATTCTTTTCCGTCGTCATAAAGGCAGCAAATCCAGGCCTCCTGGGTGTGAAAAATCATCAAATCCATTTCATGAGCACCCGCGGTTTCAATCAAAAACAAAACCCCTTCCCGGATAATGCGATAAAGATGAATCGCGTTCTGGGGATCCAGACTCATCGTCACATCGCCGGCATGACAAGTACAGCGGACGCCATAGACCGATTCAATTCCGGCCGCAAAGTCACGGATGGTTTTGGTGAGCCCAATGCAGTCCAGCTCGACGGGATAAAACGACCGCGCCATACTGCGCGTATCCCGGATAATATTTTGAATCGATTCAAGAATATGCCGGCTTGCTTCCGATTCTTCCAGGCCTTTGCGCCTCAACTTCTGGTATAAATCCATTATCATGTACGATAAGCCCGCCAGATCCTGGGCCAAGCCTTCATGCAGCTTCTGCCCCATGGATTTTTTTTCTTTTTCCGCATGCTCGAGCATATCGCGATGGGCAAAAAATCCGTTTTTTTCCGCGGAAGGACGTTCCTTGAGCTTGCGGAACATTCTCTCCTGAGCATCCAGAAAGGACTTCTCATACTCGTGACGGCGGACGCCGGCCTGCACCAGTTGGCCAACAGCTTCCAGGAACTGGATATCTCCGTCCTGCCATTCTCTTTTAAAAGAAGAAAAAATTCCCATAAATCCGAATAAACGTTCCTTTTTTCCCAGAATGGGCACCAGAATCGCGCTGCGGACATTCTGATTCTTGAAAAAAGGCGAAACCGGTAGACGCGTTTCGGTTTCCATATCCCCGGTGATATAGATCCCTGCCTTTTTCGCGTATTCGGTTTCCGTCCCCGGACCAAAAGGCAAAAGATGTTCCCCGCCGCCGGCCGGCCATCCCTGCCCTTCGCGCAGATGGCATTCGCCCCTGTCAGAATCCACTTCCCAGATGCCGCTCATCTCCGCTCCGAGAGTTTCCTGGGCCCGTGAACAGGCCTCAAAGAGAAAGAATTCCAGATTGCGGCATTCCGCAACGGCTTTCGTCAACGTAATCACCGTTTTTTGTTTCAGATCCAGGCCGGGTGGATTTTTTACAGGCGGATTCTCAGTCCGGACAACCATTCCTCCATCCCTTTCTTTTGTATCAGGTAACCAGTGCATGATAGATGGGAGGACAGATTCAGGCTATCCGGGCGAAACCTATCAGAACGTAAGGAAATCCCGGATGAAAGCGGAAATAAAAAAGCCCGGCAAGGGGTGCCGGGCTTTTTTGGAAGCTGAAACCGGTCAGGCTCGAAGGTTGCTCGCGCCCGAGAAACCCTAGGCTATATGCCCAAAACCGGTTTCAGAAAGAAAGATTCAAGAAGCGGGTTGCGTAGGCTCCTCCCCGGCGGGCGTTTCTGACTCCTGGCCCGTCAAGCGGTATAGATTTCCCAGATTCGCCGAAATGATGCCTTGCATCGTTCCGAGGGCATCGCTGCGAAGCACTTCCAGAATCGCCAGTGCTTCCTGATAGCGCATTTCGGCTTCTTCGTAACGCCCCAGATTCTGGTACAAAAACGCCAGATTATTGAGGCTCTTGGCGACCGTCAAGGTTTCCCAATCGCCGCTATGCTTCCATATATCCAGCGCATGCAGATAGAGTGATTCTGCCTGCTCATAATCTTCCATTTCACGGTATAAAGAAGCCATGTTATGGATCGAAACCGCCGTCCGGCCGTCGGAAGGCCCGTACATACGGCGGCGCATATCCAGCGCCTCTTCATAAGCTTCCAGTGCTTCAGGAAATTTCTCCTGCTTCTGATAAAGAAGGGCCAGATTGTTCAGCGCTTTGGCAATTTCGGTCATGCTTTCCTCTGCATGGGCCCGCCAGATATTCAAAGCCTTGTGATAAAGGGCTTCGGCCTCATCATAGCGTCCTTCCATGCGGTAGACACCGGCCAGATTATTAAAAACCGGCGCCAGCGGAAGTTCCTGTTTCGGTTCCTGGGCTTCCCAGATGGACAAGGCCCGGGTCTGGTATTCTTCGGCTTTCTCGTACTGCCCCATTAAATGATAAGCCAGACCAAGATGATTCAAAGATTCCGCAATGCGGGTATCCGAAGCGGGGAGCAGATTTTCCTGAATATTGAGTGCGCGGGTATGAAATTCCATTGCCTTGTCATATTGGGCATC
>CAZGID010000069.1:0-11633 GCA_964526065.1 uncultured bacterium | reverse complement strand
AAATTTATGAGCCTGACCGTCCTGCTGGGCTTCGCTTTCATGGTCATCAAGGGATTTGAATATGGCATCAAATTCGATCATCACATCTACCCGGCCAAAAGCACTTTCTACGCCATCTATTTCACCTTGACGGGGCTGCACGGGTTACACGTGCTGGGCGGTATTGTGATCAACCTTTATTTCCTTTTTCCCGGCAGCCGGATGTGGCAGACGCAGCCGGAACAGTTCACCAACCGGATCGAATACGCCGGACTCTACTGGCATTTTGTGGATCTGGTCTGGATTTTTCTCTTTCCGGTCCTGTATCTTTTATAAACGGGGGGACGCATGGAACAATCGACGGTTCACAAGCACGAAGATCTGGCCGAAATCCGAAAACACGCCAAAATCTATATTGCCGTCTTTGCCGCCCTGCTCGCTTTGACCATTGTCACCGTGGCCGTCTCCTATTTGCATCTGGCCGTGGTTCCGGCCATCCTGCTGGCACTTTTTATTGCCAGCATTAAAGCCACCCTCGTGGCGGCGTATTTCATGCACCTGGTCACGGAAACGCGGATCATCTATGCCATTCTGGGCCTGACGATGGTTTTCTTTTTTGTGCTTCTGGTGACCTCGTTTTATAATTAAGCATGTCATTAAAAGCTTTCCACATCTTCTTCGTCACCCTTTCTCTTCTGCTGGCCGGCGGATTTGGCTGGTGGGGGTTGCAGAACGCTCAGCAAACCGGCAAAGTTTTCTATGGAATTCTGGGCGGATCTTCCCTGGCGTTGATTCCGGCACTGATCTTCTATCTGGTGTGGTTCCGCCGGAAAGTGGCGAAGATTTCATGAAGGGCGCCGGCCGTCTTTCCCTCGCCTTTCTTTTATTTTTCCTGAACGCTCCGGAACGGCTGCTGGCCTGTGCGGTCTGTTTCGGGGATCCGTCTTCCCCCTCTTCCAAAGCATTGGCCCTGGCCGTCGTGCTCTTACTGGCGGTTGTGGCGGTCGTTCTGGGAGCCATTGCGTATACGGGATGGAAATGGACGCGGCGGGCGCGCCAGTTGGCCTCCACCACCCCGGACTGGCCCCAGGATTCTTTCTAGAGTCTTAAAGCGATAAAGCCGGCAGGATTTTAAGAAGAAACGGGTCGAGCGGTTTCTTTTTGTTGACCGCTGTTTTAAGCGGCGTGGATACGAGGGTGCGGCCCATGCGGCCGACCGCAATACCCGTTTTGCGCCGCAGGCATTCGGTTACCGCAAAAGCCCCCAGTTCTGAAGCCAGCCGGCGATCCGAGGCTGTCGGGGTGCCGCCGCGCTGGATATGCCCCAGCACCACGACTTTGTAATTCCGTCCGCTGATTTCTTCAAGTTTTTTAGCCACTTCAAACGCGCCGCCTTCCTCATCCCCTTCGGCTACGACAATGATGCTGCTCGATTTACCGCGCTGAATACCGGCTGAAATCCGCTCGTGAATATCTTTGATTTTTGTGTGCGTTTCGGGCAGCAGAATTTCTTCCGCGCCGCCGCCAATACCGACATCCAGAGAGATAAAACCGGCATGGCGCCCCATGACTTCGATAAGGAAAAAGCGTTCATGGGCCTCGGCGGTATCCCGCACTTTGTCGATCGCCTCAAGCGCCGTGTTCACGGCCGTGTCATAACCAATCGTTGCATCGGTTCCGTATAAATCGTTATCAATCGTTCCCGGCACTCCGATCAGGCAGCCTTTCCAGATCTTTCCCAGATCCATAGCGCCGCGGTAAGTTCCGTTGCCGCCGATCACAATCAGCCCTTCGATTCCATGCGATTCAAGATTAAGCCTTGCCTTTTGAAGCCCCCGCGCCGTGGTAAATTCATGCGAACGGGAAGTTTTCAAAATGGTTCCGCCGCGATGCACAATATTGGAAACAGAGCGCGGGCCCAGCTCCTGGATGTCGTTTCGGATCAACCCTTCGTAACCGCGGTAAATCCCGAAGCAGCGGACATTGTGAAAATTGGCCATCCGAACAACCGCCCGCACCGCGGCATTCATGCCAGGCGAATCCCCGCCGCTGGTCAGCACCCCGATTCCTTTCATTTTCTTCATCGCCGTCCTCCTGAGTTTCAAGCCGCCGTGTTTTGACCGGCCAGACCAAGTTCTTCGGCCAGCGGCTGCAGGGTTTCAAAGATTTTCTGCCGATGCATCGCCTGAAGCTGATTCAGATCACGGAAAGAATCCATAATCCGCCGGTCAAGATCCATGACTTCAAAAGCTATCCGCAGTTTCCCGGAAGGCTGCGGCTCCGATTGAATTTTTTGAATGGTCGCTTCCCGCTCCGTCACCAACTGCTGGATATTTTCCTGACCTTCCTGCGTCAGACGATTGGATAGCTCGACGTGGGTCAGCATTTCAGAAAAGGCCTGCGCCGCTTCGGCCTGAATTCCCCGCGTCCAGGCCTGGGCGCGCCTCTGAAATTCCTGCGGAACTTCGCGGAGCTCGGCCGCCATGCGCTGATTCAAGGCAGCGCTGTGCTGCCAGGCGCGATAGAGACTCCAGTTGCTGAGGGCAAGCACCACAATAGCAAAGGCAAGTCCCCAAAAAAGAAGCAAAGATTTCATGTCCGCATTTTACACGATTTCCGGGTACAGCTGAACCCGGGAAAAACCGGACACAAGGCACACTCCGGGCGGAGTTGTTCTGAAGGGAGGTAAATCAGATCCAGGGCGATACGAATCAGCTGGTTGGCTGAATATAAATAAACAGGCTGCCGCTCACATTCTGCCCCTCATAGAGAAAGAATATGTTGGTGACCTGTGTCAAATCCACAAGCGTATAAATATCAAGCGGAATGGCCCAAACTTTTTCGGTACTGGGATCCACTCCATCTAAAACGACAGCCTGACGGTTCCCGGCCGCATCCTCAATCACAAGCTGCACCGGACGATCGGGTCCCTTAAGACCGAAACGCAGTTCCTGAACACCGCTCAGGTCGCCGGTCTCCTTGGGCTGCGTTGCAAAAGAGTCATACGACACCCCGCCTCCGGCAAAACCGAAAAGCGAAGGGCCGGTATTGAACTGCAGCTCAGCGCCCCGGTTATCCGAGGTCGGAGTCATGTTGGCCGATCCGTCGTTCGGCGCAATGGTCAAAAGAGGCATTTCACCGGTTTGAATCTTGCCGCCTGAAAAGTCCACAATGTCGTCCGTCGTCAAGGTGGCCAAAGGAAGAATCAGCGGCACGCGGTTCACTTGAAAAGTGCCGGACTGCCCATGCCCTTCGACGATGAAATAAATAATCCGCACCTGCGCCAGATCCACCGTATCGAAAAGCGACGTCGGAATTTTCCAGAATTGCTCTTCGCTTGAGGAGATATTATGCAGATGAACAGCGCTGCTGGCGCCACTAGCATCCACCACTTCTATTTTCAAGGAAGCCGCGTCTCCCTGAATGCCAAAGACCCAATGCTCCATGCCGGACAAGTCTCCGGATTCAACGGCTTGCGACCCAAAATCATCGTATGTGAATCCGCCGCCGGCAAAGCCGCCGGACCCGCCGACACTGGTTCCTGTATTGTAGGTAATTTGAACGCCGCGCTCGGTCCGCTGGGATGAATCCTGGGAGTTTCCTCCCGAACCCAGCGAGGTCGTAAAAGGCGTTCCGGCCACGGGCCCCTCGGGCAAGGCTGTAATGTCTTCACCCGCCAGAGAAGCATCCGGATTGAGATTGCGGCTGACCACGGTGGAAGGCAGACGATTGATTTCCAGTGTTCCGGAGTTGTCATGCCCTTCGACAATAAAATAGAAAAGCCGCACACGGGTCAGATCAATCCCAATGAGAAGCGAAACAGGAATCGACCAGAACTGTTCGGTGTCTGAAGCAATGCTGTTAAGATAGACAAACGTCTTGTTATTGTCGGCATCCACAATTTCAAATTTGACGCGATCCGCGGTGCCTTTAAGACCGATCACCAGGTTCTCCAGCGCTGAAATATCGCCGGTTTCGATTTGGCCGGTTCCAAAATTATCATAACTGAAACCCCCGCCGGCAAAGCCGCCGGCTCCGCCCGCCTGGCTTCCGGTGTCATAGGTGACCACCACGCCGCGGTCCGTCGCCTGAGCGGAATCGCTCGAATCCCCGCCGGAACCCAGCGATGTCACACCGGGGGCTCCTGCCGTCCCGTCCGGAAATACCGTTAAATCCTGCTCCGTCAAATTGGCGTCCGGTTCCAGATCGCGGTCCGGAACGTCGCGCACAAAACTGAAAGTGTTCGACCACTGGCTGGTAAACTGCGGCACAAAATCTCCGGAAACAGAGCCCTTGATCCGCACATAGTAAGTGGCATTGGTTTCGAGATTGACTGTCTCAAAGGTTCCGCTGGGAAATCCATTGTGAACGACATTCGTAAAATTGGCGTCCCGTGCAATCTGCACATGATAAATAGAGGCCCCCGTCACGGCGGAATAATCAATCCGTGTGACGCCGGTTACTTCATCGGTTGAAACCGTCTGAACGGCCGGCTTCTGATCAATGATGCGCGTGACCGTAAGGTTCGCTGTCGGTGACCATTGACTGACCGGCCCGGTTTCTACCTGCGCCGATTTGGAACCGCGAACCCGGATAAAGAAATTGCCGCTTTCCGGAAAGCTATAAGTTTCCGGTGAACTGGCCGGAAATCCTTCGTGAATAATATCGGTGAACGCCGCATTCCGAGAAATCTGAACCTGATAAACAGAGGCATCCTGCAAGGCACTAAAAGCAATCGACGCCTGGCCGCGCACATCTGCCGTTGCGCTCGTAATGGCGGGCTGCAACAGCGTAAACGGGTCTTGTTCCGCCACCGGGATGTAAAAATCAATCCGGCCGCGCCGTTCCGGGGACAGCTTCCGGGTTACTTCAATTTCGATCCGGGTGACCCGCTGATGATTGAAATCATCCACGTTCGCGTCCGGGAAATTTAAAAAGATCGTTTGAAAGGAATCCGTCAAATGAACCAGATATTCCTGCACGGTGCCGTCTTCATCCGTCAACCGCACCAGCGCATCAGCTCCATTCCCATCGTTTTTCATGCCCATCACAAAACTCTGCGGTAAATCAAAAACCTGATTCTGGGGCGGCAGAATCTCCGCTTGCACCACGGCACCGTCGGAACCGCCGACGTCATAGCGGAAAGACCGGATTTCATCTTCCCCGTCTTCATCAAACACTGTAATAAAACCCGGCACGGTATGATTGCCGCGGATGAAGGCCTCCGACTGAACCCGGGTTCCCGACGGCAATTCCGTTAACAGCTCGCGGTTGAAACCCAGTTCATTCCCCCGGACCGGAACGTCAAGATTGCCCAGATTGACAAAGATTTCGCCGCGGCGCTCTTCCTGGTAATTCACAAGATCAATATCACTGTAGGTCTGGCGCAAAATAATGCTGGAAATGATATTGGCATGAAAGCCATCCTGATCGAGATCAATTTCAAACGTTTGAAACTCATCATCAAGGGTCAGGCGCTGTTCGATTTTATTGTTAAGCGCATCGACAAAAATAATGCTGATTTCATCGAGACCGTCAAAACCGCCGACGGCATTTTCACGGCGCAAGCGGATCAAAAACGGTCCCCCGCTGAGGTCGGCGGCCACCTGGCTTTTCTTGATCGTGACATCCACCGTCGCGCCTGCGGCCGCACCCACATCATAGCGGTAAGAAAAATTATTCTGATCCGCACCCGGCACAAATGAAACATAACCGGGATACTGGCTGCGGTTCGTCGAGCTGTATCCGGTCGCTTCCACTTTGGGATGATGCGGCATGGCACTTACAGTCGTTAGATTGATCGTTCCGTTCAACTGCATCTGGTTTTCAAAAGACTGAATCTGGACCTGCCCGTTGGGATCTTCCGAAGGAGATGACAGCGGCCCGTTGCCTTCAACCTCATCGGCCTGCAGCTCAACATTACCGGGAGAATCGATATAAGCGTCCGGCCCAAAAATGATTTTTCCGGCTGCTCGAATCAAAACGTCGCCCGTGGTCCGGATCACCGCATTAATGAAAACATCGCCGCCGGCATCAATGACCAGATTCTTTTCCGGATCGATTGATGTTTCTGCCGTAATAACAATATCGCCTTCCGATTCGAGGGTTTGTGTCTCGGTCGTCAGCGTTTCGGTATAAGGCACAGTCGGCTGTTCGCCGGGATTGGCAGGATTGTCCAAAGGATCCACGGCATAAACCGGGGATACGGGGGAGAACGTCAGAATCAGGCTCAGCAGAACTCCGGTGAATTTTGTAAGGCCGCGCTGCATTGGGTCGCTTCCTCTCTTTCCGGGATTCCCTGAAAAGCAAGAAAATGATCAGGGGGCGAAGAGTCTACCACACAGAACCCCGGTCTGCAAATCAACTTACAAGAATGGGGCCTCATTTGAGGGGATGCTAGAAAATGCTAAAAAGGACATGCCCGTGCCTGACGGGCTTTAAAACCGGTAAGGGGTCTGAAGATCGAATTTCTGGCTGAGCCGGCGGATTTCGCGGATCCGGTCCTCGCTGTACCCTTCGGTCGTCATGAGGCTCATCAAGTGGTAAATCTTGTTCAGCGCCCAGTGCCGGGCAATCTCCCGGGTCCCGGATTCGACCCGGGCCAGGTTCCGGGAAAAAATAAATTCCCGCGTTTCTTCGTTCACATCCCCCAGAACCCGCATCGAAAAATCACTTTCATTGCGGAATGTTCCATAAAGCATAAAGGCCGTATCGCGGTAAAAATCGGGCAAATGCTTGGGATAGATACTTTCAGAATCGAGTCCCTGGATCTGGAACCTGAGGTTCAGCAGAATCGGATTGCGGATTTTGTCATAAAGCGCCTCGATCGTTTCCGGGATATCGCGCGTGTCCGAAGAATATTCCGACCAGCCCCGGTTCTGATAGGCCATAAAATCGAGTAAAAACCGGTTCACCCGTTTGCCGCCGCTCAGCGTAAAAATAGAATGGCGGCCGTCATTCATGGCTGTGATTTCGGAAATGATTTTGACAGGCGACGTCACACCGGTATTCGGCCGGCCGTCACTAAACAGCAGCAGATAGGAAGCCGGCAAAGCGGCTTTCTCTTCCACACTCTGGCGGAAGGCCCGGTAAAGATCGGTTCGCTGACTGGCATACAAGTCGTCGAGATATTTCAGGGCATAAACGATGTGGGCGCCGGTCGCCTTGATGGATTCCGGCTGAAAGGAGGCAATTTCATCTTTGAACGTATAGATATTGAAGCGGTCTTCCGGGTTCAGATTTTTCAGACAATATTCAATACCCCGGCGGAAAGCCCGCAGACGGTCGCGGTGAATGCTCAGCGAGGCGTCGACAAGGAAAACGATTTCTTTGGGAAGCACATCCAGCGTTTCTACATCCCGGCCGGGCAGAATGACGATTTGGTAATACCCCTGCCCGTCTTCCGGATCGCGGTAAATCCGTACTTTCACATGCAGAAAGCGGTCCAGCGATTCATATTCCGTTTCCCGTTCAATCCCGGTGCCGGAAAAGATGCTGCCGGCGGCCGGACGCGGCGCCGAAGCGCGCGAAGGCGCCGGCGAGAAATCGGGCGTGAACGCCATCATGGATTCCGAGAACTCTTTCGGGACCTGAATCTCGCCTTCCGGCTGGCGCGTTAATTCTTCCCAGGCCTTCGACAAGTCGATTTCCTTAACCGTATTCTTGTTCACTTTTCTTCGCTGAACTTCCACGGCATCCTTGCGGGTTCCGATATCCTCCACCGGGGCATTGTCCGGTTTTGTATCAATTTTCTCAGGCTCCAGATCCGGCAAGGGCTGCATATCAATTTCTTCCGGCGCCTCCGCCTTTAATTCCGCCGCTTTCATCTTTTTCATTTCATGGACCGGGGCCTGGAATTTCAACTTTTCCACATAATCTTGAACAAATTCCTGCCGCGCGCGGATCATTTCAGGCGCCTCAAGCGTCTGCACGTTGAAAAGCTTTTCCGTGTCCTGAAGCAAATCCGCTGCGCCCGACATCCACACATACCGGGCGGTCGCAAGAAAAACCAGATGCAGAAAAAATGAAAATAACAAGGCGGGCGTTACTAAATGACGATGCTTCATACCACTGCACCTTCCGCCGCAGCCGCTTCATTCTGACGGACTTTCTCGGAGAGCGGATGTTCCGGAAAACGCTCAAGCAATTCATCCACGGCCGTATCGGCCTGCCGCTCTTCGCCGGCTTGCCGGAAGGCTTCCGCCGCTTCATAAAGCGCTACCGGAACATGTTCCGGATCTTCATAAAGAATGGCAACCGCCATGAATGCCTTGGCCGCTTCGCGCGGTTCCCCGCGCAGCCGCCACAATCTCCCGATATCCATCCGCACATTCACCGCCAAAGCATGCTGTTCGGAAGCGGCTCTCAAAGCTTCTTCCAAATAGCGAAGACTTTCTTCATAATTTTCCTGAACGGCATAACAACGGCCCTGCCCATAGAGAATTTCCGCCGTGAAGGCCTCATCTCCCGCAGCCCGTGCTGCCGCATAGGCGGTCAGGGCCTCCTCACAGCGCTCCGCCAGACGGTAAGCTTCTCCCAGATAGTATTGAAACTCCTGTTCATGCGAGGCGGAATCCGAATGCGCCCGGAATTTTTCAAGCACGGCTAACATGGCGTCAAAATCACCTTCCCGGGCATAATAATCCGCCAGCCAGAAAAACACGGCCGGCTCCAGACGGCTGGCCGGAAAATTCTCAAGAAGTTTACGGTAGGTCTCCGCCGCCTCGCCGTAACGTTCCAGTTTCATCAGTGAATAAGCCTGATTCTTGAGAGCCGCAAACCGCAGCTTTTCCGGAAGCGCAGCCACGTCGACGTGCTGATAATGGGCGGCAGCCTGCTCCAGATTTCCCGCCAGCTGCTGCACATAGCCCATAAAAAATTCGAGATCCGGCTCCAGATTCTGTCCCTGGAACCGGCTTTTGTGTGTTTCATAAACCGCGTAGGCATCCTGATACTGGCCGGCTTCGGTGTAAAGAGAGGCTAGCCGGTAATGAATGGTTCGGGCCCGCTCATCCGAAGCGTACTGAGTCAGAAACAGGATCGACTTTTGAATCGCTTCCGGCCAGTTTTCTTTGCCGATATCGATCAGCATGGCATCGGCCAGGGCTTTTGGCGCCCACTCATGATCCGGAAATTTCTGCTGAAAGTGCACCAGGCCTTCCAATGCCGAGTCTTTCTCGCCGGCATCCAGATATCCATAAGCTTTGGAAAAGAGGGCGCGGGCATGATATGGAGAATCCGGAAACTCGGTCACAAGCTGATCCAAAAAAGTAACCGCCTCGGCGCCTTGTCCGGTCCGCCGTGCGGCTTCCCCTTTCAAGAATAAAATCCGGTCCGGATACGCCGAATCTTTTACATTCAGGGATTCTGCGACGCGGCGGGCATCTTCCGGCTTGCCGGCTAGCAGCAGATTTTCACCCTGCCGCAGGCGTGCCCGCTCCTTTTGTTCCGGTTCCGCTTCGTCGATTTTAATCAAATCATCCAGCACCTTGTTGGAGGCCGCATATTGCTCCTGCCGCGACAAGCTGGAAGCGCGCAAGTGAAAGGCTTCCGCCTGCTGAGCTCCTGACAGCTCACGCCCGTGCTGCGAAAACAAAAGTTCCACCGCCTCATCATCCTCTTCGTTGTAAGCCGCCTTCAACGCATTCAACAGGACTTCGGCAGTCACCGCCGGCTCGGCTTGAAGCGCATAGGCCTCGAGAAAATGCCGCCGGGCTTCAGCGAACTGCCCACTGGCAAAAGCCGTTTTTCCTAAACCGGAAATCACAAGCTGTTGCAAAGCCGTATTCGTGGTTGCCCGGATTTTTTCGTAGGATTCGCGGGCGCGGCTCAAATCGCCCGCTTCAAGAGCCAGTTCGGCGAGGTAATAAAAGGAAAATTCACGAAACGGATTCGGTTCCGGAGCCTGGATGACTTTTTCAAACTGGGCGGCCGCGGCGGCGTGATTTTCAGCTTCAAACTGAAGCTTGCCCAGATAATAGGCCGCCGCAAGGCTCGCCGCGGGGTCCGGATTATTCTGGATGGATTCAAAAAGCTGGCGGGCTTTTTCGCGGTCCCCGGAATGATAAGCGGCTTCCGCCAGCCGGGCATGGGCCAGGCCGGTTTTGGCATGGCCAGGATAGCGCTTCAAAAAATCCTGATACGCCTCGGCCGCCCGCGCATAATCCCCCGAGAAAAAATACGTTTCCGCCAGCCCCAGAAAGGCGCGGTCCACCATCGTATGCGCCGGATATTCTTCTATAATCGCGCGGTACTCCCGCTCCGCCATTTCGTACATATTGCGGCCGTATAAACCCGCCGCAAAATCCAGCCGGTCCCGCACGGCCGTATCCATGGATTCCTTCGGGGCCGCCGCGCTGGCCGCTGCCGGAGACAGCGCAGTTTCCGCGGCCAGGGAGCGGCCGGAAAAAAGAACCATTAAAAACAAAAACGTCAAAACCCGCCGACACTCCGCACTTGGCCGCAACAACATCCGTTTCAAATTACTTTTCCTCTTTAACAGTCGAAAATGCAATATTCCAGATATTGGCCGCCGCACAGGCATCCAGCACCCGGATCACATCTTCATGGTAGGTTTTTTTGTCCGCCCGGATGATCACCGGCTGGCTGGGATAGAGAGACGATATCCGCTTGAGCATCCCTTCCAGCTCCTGAACGGCAAGCGGCTTCTGGTTGACGATAATTTTTCCGTCATCATGCAGATTAATAATAATTTCACCGGGGCTGCGAACCGTTTCCTGGGATTCTTCCGACCGCGGCACACTGATGGAGAGTTCTGTTTCCAGCTGATAAAAAATGGAAAGGGTCATATAAAAAATCAAAGTGATGAAAACAATATCAATCAGCGGCGCAAGCGGAATGCCGGGCTGGGCCTTCTGCATTTCCGCGGGGTCCAGACGAATCATTTGCTCAAGCCTCCGCGGGCAGCCGGTTTGGCACCGCCTTTTTCCTGGGATACGTTGAAAGCCTCAAGCGCATCGTTCGTCAGAATTTCCAGCACACTCGTAATCATCTGTGCCCGGTAGCGGAAGAAGGAATAAAAAACGAGTGCAATAATCGCAACCACCATGCCGCCCGCTGTAGTCACCATGGCTTTGGAAACACCGCCGGCCAGCAGAATCGGTTTTACGACGGCGGTCTGAAAGGCAATGGTGTTAAATGCCTGGATCATCCCGACCACGGTTCCCAACAGACCCAGCATGGGCGCCACCGCCGCAATATCGGAAAGATAGCTGAGTGTCGCCCACAGGGAGGTCGATTCTTTCCGGGCGGCCATTTCGACCGCATCCCGAACCGCCGGGTACCCGGCTGCGCGCTTCTCAAGACCGGCCTGCAGGACGCGGGCCATCATGTTATCCTGCGACTCACAGTAATTGGCGACGTAATTATCATTGCCCTGGCGCAGCCGTTGGATCAAATCCCGCGTCACTTCCTGGGGAATCAGACGGTTTGTCCGCAAACGAAGAAAAAGGTAGGCCACCAGCGTGAACATGAACATGGAAATCAGTCCGAGCAGAATCATGATCCAGCCGCCGGACTGCATAATCTGCCATAAGGTCATCCCCTGGCTTGAACCTTCAACCGATTCAATATAGGGCTGCATGGCATCCGGTTCGTTCTGCCCCAAGGCGGAGGAAACCATAAACACGGTGTTC
>CAZGID010000068.1:0-11753 GCA_964526065.1 uncultured bacterium | reverse complement strand
ACAGCGGCGAGTTCAAGCGGAGACTCAAGTACTCAATTATCCCGTAGAAGCGCGAGAATTCCGTGCCCATGCGACATTAGGGCGTGTGCGGCGGGGAGCAAAATTGCAGGCGGGGGAAGTAGAACGTGCCTTGGAGCAATCTTGTGTGCCGCTTGAAACGGAGGCGGCTATATTTGATTCATTAATTTTGTATGAAAGCCGTTTAAGTGCGCAGGGAGCCCTGTATGAAACGCTCCGGACATTCCCGCTTGGTGAATAGCCGGCCGCTTAAAAAAAGCAAATTGCGGCAGGTTTATGACGATCTGAAGCGAGCCTTTAGTCATCAGAAATGGTGGCCGGGGGATAGTGCATTTGAAATTATGGTTGGAGCAATTCTGACCCAGAATACCGCCTGGCGGAATGTGGAATTGGCTATTGAGAATTTGAAAAGAGCGAGATGTCTGACTCCCGAGGCGATTCGCCGCCTTTCGGCTGCGCGGCTGAGACGATTGATTCGGCCGGCTGGTTTTTATAATGTTAAAGTTCGCCGTCTTAAAGCATTCGTTGAATTTATTTTCCGAGAATATGAGGGCGATGTCGGCTTAATGCGACGGGAAGATGGCATGAAGCTGAGAGAAAAGTTATTAGCGGTTCATGGCGTCGGTGAAGAAACGGCGGATTCGATTCTGCTTTATGCCCTTGATAAACCTTTTTTCGTGATTGATGCCTACACGAAACGGATTTTTTCACGGCACGGCCTGCACGAGCAGAAAGCAGATTATTCCGAATGGCAGCAGGTATTTATGCGAAATCTCCCCAAAGGGCGGGGGATTTTTAAAGATTATCATGCTCAGATCGTTCAACTGGGCAAGCAGTATTGCCGGACACGGCCCCATTGCAAAGGATGCCCTCTGGAAAAATATCTGAACTAGCTGGTTCAGATCCCATTCCGCAAGGCCGAAACTTATACCAGGCAGCCAACTGTTGATAAGTCATAAATGGTTGCGAACAGGGGATTTGCGCAATTTATGAAAGTTTGCCTTTTCCCTTGGAGGACAGGCCAAAATCCTATATTATATTGCTTAAAGAAGTTATAAATTCTTCATATTTTTAGATGCGTCTTCATACGGTTTTAGAAAACTTAAACTTGGAATGTGGTTCAACGGATAGATTCAAATCCTTACCGGCAGGGTATTCAGGGGCCTGTACATGGGAGACAGGTTTGATGTTAACTTTGAAAACTTTTGCTGGTAACCAATGTGGACAATTACTTTTCCCGGTCGGAATGGCCGGGCGGTGCGCATGAGACAATCTGATTATCTTCATTGCATTTCTCTGCTCCATGCTCCGATAAGTAATGATCAGCCGGAAAGACATCCCTTAACTTCTATCAGTTAAGGGTGTACCTGCCTGCCGGCTCCACCTGTCCGTTTTACCATTCCGAGACTCAAAACGAAGGAAGGAATGGTGTATGAAACGCGAAATTCTCATTAGTCAGGAAGCGAATGAAAAGCAGGTAGCTATCGTCGAGGATGGCCGCCTGGAAGAGTACTATATTGAGCGCCCGGATGATTACCAGATGCATGGTAACATCTATAAAGGTATTGTGAAAACCGTGATCCCCGGGATGGGGGCTGCCTTTGTTAACCTGGGAACCAGCAAGGATGGTTTCCTGTATGTGGCAGATGCCCTGGAGTCGCCTGCCGATCTCGATGCGGAATTCGATGATGCGACTAACGGGCAAGAGCAGCAACCGCCTCCTCCTCAAAAAAAGCGCCCTGGAAGACGCCCCAATATTCAAGATGTTCTGAAAGTCGGTCAGGAAGTCATCGTTCAGGTTGTGAAGGAGCCGATGGGGACCAAGGGGCCTCGCTTGACGACCCACTTCTCCATTGCCGCGCGTTATCTCGTGATGATGCCAGGCCAGGAAAAGATTGGAATTTCCCGCCGTATCGTGGATCGTAAGGAGCGGGATCGTATACGGCAAATTTTTCGCGAAACGGAAATTCCGAAGGGCGTCGGTTTTATTGTTCGCACGAATGCCGAAGGAAAGTCAGCCAAGGAATTTACCCGGGACATTCGTTATCTTGTCCGCCTGTGGAAGAAAATTCATGCCTCGATTAACCGCAAGAAAGCTCCGAGTCTTATCCATCAGGAGTTAAGTCTGGTGGAACGTGTCATCCGTGATCATATGACCGAAGAGACCAGTAAGATGGTCGTCGATAGCCGGGATATTCTCCATAAGATCAAAAGATTCCTGAATCTGTATATGCCCGGACAGAAGATGATGATTGATATGCATCATGGAAGCTCTCTGTTTGAGCATTTTAATGTCGCGAAGGACATTGCCCAGACCTTTCAACGGGTTTGTTCCTTGAAGTCCGGTGGTCATATTGTAATTGAGCAAACGGAGAGTCTCGTGGCGATCGACGTCAATACGGGGAAATTTACCGGGAAACATAATCTGGAAGAGACGGTTTTTAAAACGAATCTCGAAGCCGCCGAAGAGATTGCGCGTCAATTGCGTCTTCGGGACGTTGGGGGGATTGTCATTCTGGATTTCATTGATATGGAACGTTATGATCACCGGCGCCAGCTGTACCGTGCCTTTTGCGATTTTGTAAAACGTGATCGTGCCAAAACCAACATTCTTAAAGTCTCAGAGCTCGGGCTAATTGAAATGACACGTCAGCGGATGCGTCCTTCTTTGGAGAGTTCCGTCTATGAGACGTGCCGCTATTGCAAAGGGCGTGGAATGGTGAAATCGCCTGCGACGATGGCAATTCAGACTCTTCGCGAGGTCCGAAAGGCGCTCGGGCAGACATCGGGGCGGATTGTGAATGCGACGGTTCATCCGGTGGTTGCCGAACGGTTGCTGCAGATGGAAAAGCGTTCCATACAGTCGTTGGAGCGGCGCTTGCGCAGCCGGATCGGAATTTTGTCCGATGGGGGTTTGCATGTTGAGGATATTAATATTACCTTTATTAAGTAAATGACAGCCGTCCTTCTTTTGCTTTCCATTGTGGTTTCGGCTTTCGTTGCCGGTGGCGTTGTGTGGTGGTTGTTGCGCCAGAACCGGCCGGCAGAGAATTCCATGATGCCCCTCCTGATCGATATGAAGAGCGAAATTAATCTGATGCGCTCCCGCTTTCAGGATCAGATCACGTCTTTGTCGGACCAGATGAGTTCACATTGGCAGGAAAATGCCCGTTTTCTGCAGGAAAGCCAGGCGGGTTTTCATCAAACGGTCGGTAATGTCCATGATCGCCTGGGGCAGCTTCAGCAGGCGGCGCAAAATATGCAGCAAATCGGGCAGGATATCGCTTCGCTTCAAGATATCCTGCGGGCACCCAAACTGCGCGGCGGGCTTGGCGAACTTCTCTTAAGTGAATTACTGCGTCAAATTCTTCCCGAAGATCATTTCTCGCTTCAGTATGGCTTTCAGGATGGCTCAATTGTGGATGCGGTGATTATCCTGGGGCAGGGGATGATTCCGGTTGATGCTAAATTCCCGCTCGAGAATTTTCGGCGCCTGATTGAGGCGGACGATGAGCTGGATGCGCATGCCTACCGGAAGCAATTTGTTACCGATGTCAAAAAGCACGTGGATCAGATTGCTAAAAAATATATCCTGCCAGAAGCGGGCACCTTTGATTTTGCGTTGATGTATATCCCGGCCGAGAACGTATATTACGAGACTATCATTAAGGATGAAAACAAGAATGAAAGTATTGCCGAATATGCGTTGAATAAAAAGGTTATTCCGGTTTCGCCTAACAGTTTCTATGCGTATTTGCAGGCGATTGTCAGAGGGTTGCGCGGACTAAAGATTGAAAGTTCTGCCAGAAAGATTCTGGAAAATCTGGCGCAGCTTGAAATGGATCTGCAGAAATGCATGGCGGATTTTGAGAAAACCGGGACTCATCTGGCCAATGCGCAGAGTGCTTATCAGAAGGCGTTCCGGCGTTTTGAAAAATTGCAGGACAAGATCGGCGCCATCGGAGATATCCGCCGGTCGCATTTACCTGAAATCTCGGCAGAAAACCCATAAAGCCATGGGCCTGTTTGAACAGATCAAAAAATCGATCAAAGCCCTTTCGGAATGGGGGAATAAGAAGAAAAAAAAGCCATTGCCGGTTTCGAAGAGAGCTCCAAAGGCGAAGCCGCCGGCCGCTAAAGCGCTGAAAAAGAAGGCGGTATCGCAAAAAAAGCGAGTAGCCAAAAGGCCTTTAAAAAAGAAAACGGCTAAACAATCGGTTGCTGACGATGTAAAAGAAAAGCCAGCCCCGATAAAGAAAGCTAAAAAGAAAGTTTCAAAAAAGGCTGTTAAGAAGCCAAAAAAAAGGGCGGTGAAAAAGCCCGCTGCGACGGTTCGGCGGCAAGTCTCAAAGACTGACATTCCAGAAATCAAACTGCCGGGGATTAAAATCGGAACCATCACGCATTATTTTCCAAAAGCGGGAGCGGCTGCCTTTCTGCTGGATCAAGGCGATCTGAATGTTGGCGACAAGATCCATATCAAGGGCAGTGAGACCGACTTCAAACAGAAGGTCTTATCGCTTCAGATCAACCGGGAAGCGGTGACGGCAATACAAAAAGGAACGGAGGGCGGTTTGGAAATTAAAAAGGAAGTTCGCCCTGGAGACATCATTTATAAGGTCTGACGATGGAAGAAAAATACCTGAGAATCTATAAAAAATTCGATATTGAAGAGATCGGCCGTCATCTATTAATTTTGGGAGATTTATCCGCGGATTGCGGGGCGTGTCGCGCGTTGGGACTTGATTCTGCCAATGAGAGACAGTGCCCGCAGTGCGGGACCCTGTTTAAATTTGTTACCAGCCGGCGGATTGAAAATCATCCTGGCGAGCGTTTTCCAATTGTCGCGCGATGCCTCGACCGGCGGCCGGATTTGATTTTTATTGATTATGGGGACTATTCCAAGATTGTAGGTCAGAAAAAGGCGAGAGACTTTTTTGGATAGAAAGCTTCAAGAAGTTTCCTGGCTGGCCGGTTGCGTTTATTTTACTCAGGGGGCTCTGGGAATTGCTGGTGTTTCTCTTCCGCTCTATCTTCGGTCCTTGGGATGGAGTGTTGGCGAAATCACGACAGTATCGGCTGTTGCCGCCTTTCCCTGGGTGCTTAAAATTCTATATGGACTGCTGTCTGACTGTCTGCCGCTTTTAGGTTACCGCCGTAAATCCTATCTAATACTCTTTGCGCTGGCGTCTTCTTTTGGCTGGGGCAGCCTTCTCTTTTTTCCGGAACTCAAGATTTTTATCATCATTTCTCTCGCGACGGCAAATTTGGGATTGGCTGCTACGGATGTGATTACGGACGGCTTGATTGTTGAAAATTCGGAAGGCGAGAGCAGCCATATTTTTCAAAGCATTGCCTGGGGAACCCGCAGCCTGGGCGCCATTTTGAGCGGGGTGACGGGGGGATGGCTGGCGTCGCGATGGGACCCGAAGCAAGTCTTTCTTTTGACGTCCTCGCTCCCTCTTTTAATTGTCATTTTGAGTTTTTTTCTCGAAGAGGAAAAGCGATCACGCGGCCCTTTTCACAACGTGGCGGAGCCGCTTCGCAGGAGTTTTTCTTTTTTGCTTCATCCGAATTTCAGATGGTTTATGCTGCTCCTTTTAATCAGCCAGATTGCGTCGTGTTTTGGAGTCCCTTTCTTTTTTCATATGAAGGAGCATCTGGGATTTAAAGAAACCTTTCTTGGAAGTTTGATGAGTCTCGGCTGGATCGGCGTGGTCATTGCCAGCCTCTTTTATGCAAAATGGCTTCGCAAAGCAAGCCCGCGGAAAGTGCTCTCCTGGGCCGTCATTCTCAATTCAATTAATATTTTTTCGACTTTATTGATCCGAGACGAACAAACGGCTCTGATTTTGGTGTTTTTTGGCGGGATGCTGGCCTGTTTGACGCTGCTTCCGATCATGTCCGTTTCAGCCATGTTGACGCACAATTCGGGCGTGGAAGGAACCCTGTTTGCGGTTCTGATGAGTATCCATAATCTAGGACAAATTGGTTTTGGTCTTCTTGGAGGAAAGTTGTATCCCGTTCTGGGCTTGCAAGCCATGATTATCGGGTCAGGGCTGATTGGCTTATCAGGTCTCTGGGTCATTTTCAGATTGCGGTTTCATGAGGGCGGTTCGCCGGCAATACCGCCTGGAGAAGTGAATGATGAAATGGGAAACGCCTGAGACTCAGGGGGCGTTTGAAATAGCTCGGGTTTTGAAGGATCAGGGGCATACCGTCTTTTTTGCAGGCGGCTGTGTACGGGACTTTATTATGCAGAAGCGCCCCCAGGACGTCGATATCGCCACGTCCGCAAGCCCGGATAGGGTGGAGGCTCTTTTCCCCAAAACCGTGGCGGTGGGTAAGCAATTTGGTGTTATTCTGGTCCTGAAAGGGGACCGGCCCTTTGAAGTAGCCACTTTCCGGGAAGAGGGGGAGTACCTGGACGGGCGGCATCCTTCCAGTGTCCGGTTTTCTTCCCCGGAAAAAGATGCCTTAAGGCGTGATTTCACGGTCAACGGGCTCTTTTATGACCCTTTCGGGGATCAAATCATTGATTTTGTTGAAGGCAAAAAAGACATTAAGAGGAAAATAATCCGGGCGATTGGGAACCCGGTCGACCGGTTTGAAGAGGATAAGCTCCGGCTGCTGCGGGCAGTTCGTTTCGCCTCGAACCTCGGTTTTGACGTTGAAGAAGCAACCTGGAAAGCTGTCCAAGAGCTTGCTCCCAAAATTCAGCAAGTGAGTCCGGAACGGATCCGGGATGAACTTGTCAAAATATTGACCCGTCACGGTGCCGCTCGGGGTTTCGACTTACTGTCTTCTTCCGGCCTGATGAAAATCATCCTTCCCGAGGTTGAAGCCATGAAAGGTGTGGAGCAACAGGCTGAATATCATCCCGAAGGCGATGTTTTTGTCCATACGCGATTGCTTCTCGAAAAGCTGGAAAATCCTTCCCTGACGCTGGCTTTGGCGGCTCTTTTTCATGATATTGCGAAGCCGGCGACTTACGCCATCCGTAAAGGCAAAATTACCTTTTATGAGCATGCGCCGATCGGTGCGAAAATGACGGAATCGATCATGCGGCGCCTGCGCTTTTCGAATGATCAAATCCGGGATGTCAGCGCGTGCGTTGATAATCATATGAAATTTGCCGATGTACAGCGAATGCGAATCGGCAAGTTAAAGCAAATGGTCGCCCGTTCCACCTTTGACGAAGAGCTTGAACTCCATCGCATCGATTGTCTTTCCTGCCACGGCATGCTGGATAATTACGAATTTTTGAAAGCAAAGATGCGAGAGTTTGAAAAAGAAGATCTCAAGCCGCCGCCGCTGATAAATGGCCATGACTTGCAAATGCTCGGTATGAAGCCGGGGCCGGCCATGAAACCGCTTCTGGCCGAAGTTTATGAGCGGCAGTTGGAAGGAGCTTTTCAGCGCCGTGAAGAAGCTCTGGATTATGTCCGGAGCAAGATCCAAGAGGAAGCTTGAGCCCGCATTCATGAAACGCTTTTGGCTTGCGGCAGGAAGCTTAGCAGGCGTTTTTCTTGTGTTGATGGTCGTGCTTTGGCTGCGCTTTGATACGGGGCAGGCCAAGGTGTTTTTAACCCAATCTTTGCGTAATTCTCTCAATTTGGATGCCCGATTGGGCTATATCCGGCTGATCTGGGCCGGTCGTCCGGAACTCCGGATTCATGGGCTGATCTTGAGACATCCGGACGGCGGTGATTTAGTCCTCGAAGCCAAAGGGGCCCGCTTGACCCTTGATACTGCAGAATTATGGCGTCCACGTTACCAGGTTCGAGAAATCCTATTGCAAACCGGCCGGATTCGAGCGGATGCTGTCCGGAAATCCATTTTGAAGGACTGGCTAAGTGAGGACTCTTCTGTCAGACGCGTGGTTTTGCGGGAAATAACGCTGTTCGATTTTCCGGGCTTATCCTCTCCGATTGAAATCGACCGGGCTGAATTTATGATTCGTGAGCAAGCGATTGAGATGGTGATGGCCGGGGAATGGAAGGATCAAGATTTTCAATTTTATGGAATTTATCAGCCTTCTTTAGAAAAACTTCGTCTCAAATTAACGCTGGGAAATAAGGCGGTTGGTTTACGTGGAGATGTCGAGACGTCGGAAAGTGCAGCTCATTTTTCCGGAGAGATTGAGATGCACAGACTCCAGGTGGCGGATTGGTGGCCGGTTCTTTTGACCGGCAAGAGACCTTTTGAAGGCGTTTTGACCTTGCAGGCGCAACTGTCTTTCTCGGGAAGTAAAATAGAGGAATTCAGGCAGACTTTGCATCTTCAAGGTGTGGCGGATATGCGTAAAGGGCGATTTTCGAACATTAATCCGCTGCATCAAATGCTGCAAAGCCGTTCCGATGTACCGGAGGTTGACCTCTTACTGGTGAGTGATCTGCCGGAGGATATCGCAAGGCCCTTGCGAGGCACCGGGCTTGAATTTGATATTTTAAAACTGGAGTTTGAGGTAAAAGAAGGCCTGTGGAAGCTCCAGAATATCCATATGCAGCATCCTGACTATCTGCTGGAAGGGGAGGGCCAGGGGGGATGGAGGGAAGGGATCCAAGGGAGAGGGCAAGGGCGCATTGTTTTAATGCCCCGGCTTAGCGATTTTCTGAAGGCGCGGGTTGAGGTAACTGATTTTCAGTGGAGTCCTCAGGGCCGCTTGATTCAGCCTATTGAGTGGCAGATGCGCCGAGATGATAACAACGGACCTTATTTGGAATTTCAGGCGGAACCGGCTATAAATTCAATAAAGGAGACTTGAGCGTATGAATCATGTCATTTTGAGCGTTTTGGGAAAAGATCAGCCGGGGATCATTGCCGCAATTACGGGAGAACTGTTTCTTGCGGGAAGCAACCTGGAAGATATCAGCATGACCATTCTGGAAGGCCAGTTTGCCATGATTCTTGTATGTGCGCTGCCGCAAAAGAGAAGATTGGATTTGAAGAAACGGCTGGACCGGCTTTCCCGTAAATTGGGCGTTTCCGTAACGTGGAAGGAGTCGGGCTCAATTAAACGGGGTGAAAAGCATTTAAAAAACAGCACGCCGTATATGATTAGCGTTTTTGGAAAAGATCGTACCGGCATTGTCTACAGGGTGAGCCGCTTTTTGGCGCGAGAAGGCATTAATGTGACCGATCTGAATAGCCGCATTATCGGACGAGGCTCCAAAGGGGTCTATTTGATGCTTCTTGAAGCCGACATTCCAAAGCGGATTTCTTTGAATAAAATTCGTCGTGGCCTTCAAAGACTTGCATCTCAGTTAAAAGTGGAATTGCAAATCAAACCGGTTGATCTCATTACCGTCTAAAGCGATGAAGAAGCCGCCAGTTATTCGATTATTCCCGGATCCGGTCCTCAGAAAATCAGCTTCATTTGTGCGTCGTTTCGGAACAGCGCTGACACGTACGCTTGAGACGATGGAAGCGGCTATGAAGGATCAACCGTCCGGTATCGGAATTGCGGCGCCGCAAATCGGCATTTCGCAAAGAATTGCTATCGTGGATGTCTCCGGACGGGTTCAGGAAGCTTCGAGGCTTTATTTAATCAATCCGGAAATCCTGGCGGTCCGGGACGAGATGATGAGTCGGGAAGGCTGCATGAGTTTGCCCGAGTATACGGGGACAATCAAGCGTTATAACATTGCTCATGTTCGCTGGCAGGATCCGGATGGCGAGATCCGGGAAAAGTGGACGGAAGGCATCGAGGCCCGGTGCATCCAGCATGAAGTGGATCATTTGAACGGGATTCTTTTTATGGACCGGGTAGCCAGCCTAAAAACCGACCTGAGACCTAGAAAGCGAAACGCCTAGGGGTATTCGTTTCCTTGCTTTAACGTCCTATAATATATCATTTCGGACTATCATGACGAAGTCCGAGAGGTCATATTATCGGCGCTTCGCAACCTTTCGACCATTTGCGACTTTTGAAGGTTCTTGATCGCTTGGGCGACTTGAGATCCAATAAATCGTCGCTGCCCGCCAATTTTCACAAACGGGATAATGCCCTTTTTCATGTAGTTATAAAGGGTTTCCCGGGTCACCTTCAGTCGTGCCGTAATCTCTTCCATTGTGTAAAGTTCTTCCATCTCGGTTCCACCTCCTTCCCCTAGAATTTTGTCGCTCACAAATCCTCCAGATTTGAAATTCATTAAATTCTATGAAAATTTATCGGGGTTATCAACGAAAACTTTAGGGGTTTTCCTGATCCGCTCCGTAGGGGCCTTCTTGCCGGTCAGTTGTGTTCGTATTCCAGCAAGATCTGCCGCAATTCTGACGCCTCGCGTAAATAGCAACGCAGATGCATCAGAATCACAATGCAATTCACGAGCAGGCCAGCGCTCAGGATGGTGAGATAGTGTTCACGGGAGAATGTGAGCAGATAAACCAGCAACGCCGCCAACAACGGCCAGAACGCCAGAAGCAACCCAGAAAGATTTTTCCAGAAATGAGACACGGCGATTCACCTCCCTTTTGAAGTCGGCATATTCGATGAAATGAGTTGTGATTTTCTCCCGAAGAAACTTAACGTTGGCATCCACTCGAACCAGAAGTTCTTTGTCATCCATGATTCACCATAAGTTTATAATGCCGAATTTCTTCCGGATCTGGTCTGTTGAATTGTGCACCGGGCCGGATTGCGTGTTGATCGTGACCGGCTGCGCGTCTTTTTTCGGGGCAATGAGTTTCCGTTTGATCGCGACGCCGGCGAAGGCCACCGACAGAACCAGCAGGATGATGATCGACATCTGGACCAGGAAGACGAACGACTTGGCGAAGTTGAGCGGATTCGCCAGGCCGGCGAAGAATCTCGACCACTTGAAACCACCGCTTTCTGTCCCCATGCCTTCACCCATGCCCTTTTGAGATCGTGCCTCTAATGCGCTTTAAATCGCCGGCGGCGGGGTTTCCGGAGCAAAAGAGGGGATCTCCGTCTCTTGCGCGGGAGCCGCCGCCGGCTGCTCTTGGGTGTTCGTTGCAGACTTCTTTTTTTGCTTCGTGAGGCCGAATATGCCGACGGCCGCAATCCCCAGGCCCAGGGCAATGTTAAACAAATCGTAGATCAATTCTTTTTTCATTTCCGCCTCCGCACGATCATTAGCAACGTAATAGCTGATATGAAAAGCATCGTGACCGGGTTAAGCCGGTGTTCGATGCGGTATTCTTCGGGGATGAGTCCGTTTGCCATTTCACTTCCTCGCTTTCAGAATCAGCCAGATCCCGCCGACGGCGGCCGCGCCGATCAAAACCCACTTGAAGCCGCGAGCAACGGCCTTGCCGGCTTCCTCGCCGGTTTGCGTTCCCAGGCCCAGGAATCCGCCGAAGAAAAAATCTTTCCAGTTCACAGGTCCACGCCCTGGGCTTTGAGAATTTTTTTCATGACAGCTTTAAGCTGCGCGATTGAATTGGCGGAATTGAATTCCTGGCGAAGATTCTCGAGTCCGCCCTGGCGATCAAATTTCTTTTCCCGGTTCCGCTTGAGATTCGTTATGTCAGGCATTACGCTGCGATCCCCCAGAATTCAAGTTCTGCGTCGCCGGTCAAAACACAGCGGAGCTTAAACTGCGTGCCTGCCGGCACGCTGACCATTTGAAAATTATCAAGCTGCTCTTGCGTGACTTCTGTCCAGGTCGTCCCGTCATCGGATGAAACGTAATAGGTTGAAGTCCCAGAATTGAGAGTCACTTCAAAGAAGGGAATGAACTGATTGACTGCGCTGGCGAAATCCAGCG
>CAZGID010000067.1:0-11817 GCA_964526065.1 uncultured bacterium | reverse complement strand
GAAGGTTTAAGGCCGTTCACCGGAAAAGGCCCGGTACGAGCTACCGGGCCTTTTACTTTAAAGGAGATGCAATGAGTTCGAATGCTGAAAGTTATGCCGAAAAAAAGCTGATCTGGGTTAATATTATTTTCTTTGCGGTGACCACGCTCGTGGGTCTGATCGGCACGCCGCTTTATATCCTCGAAAATGGTATCTCGGGTTTTCTGCTTCTGCTTACCCTTTTTTATATCATGGCCACGGGCATGGGAATTACCGTGGGATATCACCGATTGTTCGCGCACGTCAGTTACAAGGCGCATCCGGTGATTCGTTTTCTGCTGCTTTTTTTTGGAGCTGCGGCATTTGAACAGTCCGCGCTCAAATGGGCATCGCAACACCGGGATCATCATCGTTACGTCGATACAGACCGTGATCCGTATGACATTAAAAAAGGTTTCTTCTATGCCCATATCGGATGGTTGATTTTCTGGAAGCACCGTTTCAATTTTGAAAATGTTCCAGATTTGACCCGCGACCGCATGGTCATGCATCAGCACCGGTATTTTGTCGGGTGGGCAGTCGTTTCCGGGATTCTGGTTCCCATGCTCATCGGCGCATTTTTCGGGCAGCTCTGGGGCGCCCTGATTATTGCTGTTTGCCTTCGCCTCACGTTTGTATATCACTCAACCTTTCTTATTAATTCTGTCTGTCACATGTTCGGCAATGCAACGTATGATCCGGATGCTTCGGCGAAAGATCACTGGCTGGTGGCCCTGCTGACTTTCGGCGAAGGCTATCACAATTTTCATCACCGCTTTCCCGGAGATTACCGCAATGGCGTGCGCTGGTACCATTGGGATCCGAGTAAATGGCTGATTGCATTCTTGAGCCGGATGGGTCTCGCCGGGGGGCTGCGCCGCGTTTCCTCATTCCGCATTGCCGAAGCGCGGCTGGCCGGAGAACAAAAGCGCGCCTCTCAGCAGTTGAAACTGCATGTACCGCCGGCTTTGCTGGCACAGGGAATGAGTCTTCTGAACTTTCGTTACCGTCAGATTCTGGTCCTGTTGAAGAACTGGGAAGAAGCCCAGGCAAGAATGACGATGATGAGCCGGTCGGCAACCGCTCAAGTGAAACGCGCGCGGCGCCGTTTTTTGGAAATGAAGCAGAGCTGGCAGGAGATCCTCGAAGGGGATCCGACCCGGCTGCATGCCCGCTTGCTTTTGCTTCCCGTCTGAATTCCACTTTTGTCACAAGGAGAATCGTGATGCCGCAGAAAAGTCGGAGTTTTGTGTTTTTACTCACCCTTCTTGGATTTGCTTTTATCTGGGGATTGACCGGCCGGGTGAAAGCCGATACGGCCGAGGAAGTTCACGAAAAGTTTTATTTTGAGCTGCCGCTGGGTCTGGATGCGGATTACATGATGATCCCCGAGGATAATCCGCTGACGCCGGAAAAAGTAGAACTCGGCAAAATGCTTTACTTTGATCCCCGCCTTTCAAAAGATAAAAGTGTCAGCTGTGCCACCTGTCATGATCCGAAAAAGGGCTGGAGCGATCAGGCCGCTGTCTCAACCGGCATCGGGGGACAGAAGGGGGAACGCAGCGCTCCGACGGTTCTGAATTCGGCTTACATGTTTTCACAATTCTGGGACGGCCGCGCCGCGACGCTGGAAGAGCAGGCGGAAGGCCCGATGGCGAATCCCATTGAAATGGGACACACGCTGGAGGGAGCCGTTAAAGGGATTGCCGAAGTGGAAGGCTACAAACCCTATTTCAGAAAAGCTTTTGGTGATGAAGAAGTGACGCTGGAGCGCATTGTCAAAGCCATTGCCAGTTTTGAGCGAACCGTGCTCTCCGGGAATTCGCCCTGGGACCGCTACACGCAGCTCAAGGATGAAGAGGCGCTGAGCGAGTCCGCAAAACGGGGACTGGAACTTTTCGAAGGCAAGGCCCGCTGCACCCAGTGCCACGTCGGCTTTACGTTGTCGGACAGTCTTTTCCACAATATCGGGGTGGGGATGGATAAAGAAAATCCCGATCTGGGCCGGTTTAAAGTGACCGGGGAAGAAAAAGACAAAGGGGCTTTCCGGACGCCAACGCTGCGGGATCTGCTGCGCACGGCGCCTTATATGCACGACGGCAGTGTCGAGACGCTGGAAGAAGTCATTGAACTTTATGACAAGGGCGGCGAACCCAATCCCTGGCTGGATCCCAAAATGCAGCCGCTGAACCTGACGGAACAGGAAGAGGCCGATTTGCTGGCTTTCCTGCATTCGCTGGAAGGGGACTGGGAACCCATCGAAGCGCCGGCCCTGCCACAGTAATTTATCAGGGTGCCACGTGACTGGCACCTTTTACGGGAACCAAAAAAGGTGCCTGTCACGAAAACGCTTGAAAAAAAATCAGCCCTCGTGACCGGCGCTTCCAGCGGCATCGGCCGCGCGATTGCGCTGCATCTGGCCCGAGCCGGTGCCCGCGTCGGTATTCTGGCGCGCCGGCGCGATCGGCTCGAATCCCTGCGCGAAGAAATTCAGGCCGCCGGATCGGAAGCACTGGTGCTTCCTGCCGACCTCACCCGTCCGCAAGCTCTTCACGATGCGTTTGAAACCTTCCGCCAGGCCTGGGGCGATCCGGAAATCCTCGTGAACAATGCCGGACGCGGCACATTCGGCCCATTCGTTCAATCCCGGCCCGAAGATTACGATTCCATTTTCAATCTCAATGTCCGCGCTTTGATGCTGGCCACGCAGGAAGTGCTGCCCGCAATGATCCGCCGGCGGGAAGGGACGATTATCAACATTTCCTCGATTGCCGGAAAAATGGGCATGGCGGGTTCCGCTCTGTATTGTGCAAGCAAGCATGCCGTCATGGGATTTTCCGAAGCCCTGCTTGAGGAAGTCCGGCCGCACAATATCCGCGTGACTGTGATTTGCCCGGGGATGGTCAATACCGAAGCCTTCCGTTCGCGGCCGACCGAAGACCGCAAGGACATGATTCAGCCGGATGATGTGGCCGAAGCCGTGCTGCTGGCGGCCAGTGCCACCCAGACCGCAACGTTTAACGAGATTGTCGTACGGCCCCGCCGTCCGGTGAAATGATGACGCGGTATTTTGGTTTTTTTCTGCTCGGTGTTCTCTCGATTTTATCCGGTACGTCCGCCTTGGCTCAAGTCGAATGGAGCAGTGGCCCGGAGAAAGTCCCGCTTGTCGAGCTTTACAGCTCAGAAGGATGTTCCAGTTGTCCGCCTGCCGACCGCTGGTTCAGCCGCTTAAAGGATGATGCAGGGTTGTGGCGGGATTTTGTCCCGGTTGTTTTTCACGTCACTTATTGGGACTATCTGGGGTGGAAAGACCGCCTGGCGCAGGAAGTTTTTTCCCAGCGGCAGCGGGCGTATGCCACTCAATGGCAGTCCGATACGGTTTACACGCCGGGTGTTGTTTTCGACGGGCAGGAGTGGCGCGGCTGGCATCGCTCGCGACGTCCGGACCGCGACGCGCCGGGTTCTCCGGGGACGCTGCAGGTGACTTCGGGAAACGAAAAGGACTTCCAGATTGAATTCCGCCCCGAAAATGCCGCGGGAAAGAATTATGAAATTCACGGAGCCCTGCTCGGCATGGGGATTGAGCATGCGGTTTCCCGCGGCGAGAATCGCGGCGAAAATTTACAGCATGATTTCATTGTGCTCGACTGGCAGAAAAAAACGATCCAGCCCGGAAGCGATGGGGTCTGGCGCGCCGAGGTTCGCTTGCAAAACCCGGCCGGCATTCAGACGGCCCGTCAAGCTGCGGCTTTCTGGATTTCGGAGCGCCTGCGTCCCGTGCAGGCGGCCGGAGGTTATCTTTCCGAATGACTCAGGAGTGCCGGCGATTTTTCATAAAAGCCGGAAGTCCAGAGCAGAACCAGTTTATCCCGGTCCCGCAGTAAATCACTTTCCTCAAGATATTCCGTTTCAAACCGGTTCACCACCAGCTGATATTCTTCTTCGCGCTGCTTGATCAAGCGGCGGAAGCGGTTGGTTAATTCCATCAGAAATCTCCTTTTTTACCCACTATGACAGATTTTTCCGGGCCTTCCGATCCGGCAAAATCGGGCATTTTCGTCGGGGAATCGCCCGAATTTCATCCAAAATTAGCCTTTGGGACTCCGTGTCATCAGAATTGATAGCGGTTGCTATGAAATGCTATGGATCGATTTGAATATTGCCAATCCGGGTGGTATCTTTTTTCAAAGGGCGAATTTTCTGCAAGTTGTGCATTGTTCTGGAGTTAAACGCGCGCACCCGCAACAAAAATCGAACTGGGAAAACGAACGACGATGCGAAGAAATTACTGGCACCGTATTATTGCGGGCTTCACTTTATTTTTCTTTTCCGTTTCTGAATTTTCGCTGGCGGAATTACCGCGTCTGACCACGGCGAACTGGACGGAACAAAACGCACCCTCCGCCTTTCATCTTCACATTCCCTCAGAGCTCGGCACGGTCGAGTTTCTTCAATCCGGCACCGGCCCTGTCCTCATTCATCTTCAAACCGCCCACGGCAACTTTGAAGCGCAGAAAAAAATTGAAGGGATTCTCGAATTTCTTGAAACAGAGTACGGCATTCATTTGATTTTTCTCGAAGGAAGTGCGGCGCCGATTCGCTCCGACCTGATTCGATTTTTTCCGGAACGGCCGGAGCTCAATACCAAAATTCTGGAATCTCTTGCACGGCAGGCTCTGGTTAAAGGCGCAGAATTACACTTGGCCCGTTCGGAAAACGGAAAAGCATTTGGTGTCGAAGATTTGAACGCTTATCGGGCGAATGCCGAGGCATTCGGCGCTGTGCTTCTCGCAAGACAGAAAACCGAAAGTTTTCTGAAACAAATGGATTTGCAGATCGACCGCCTGGCCGGCACCTATCTGAATCGCGAATTGCGTCAGTTTCTGCAGCGGCTCGAGCGTCATGAGCGCGGCGAGTACCCGCTGCCGGAATGGCTGGCGTCGCTGGCCGAAGAGGCGCGCACACTTCTCGACCTTGATATTGCGGAGCCGCGGCATCAGCTTGACTGGCCGATGCTTTTTCGTCTGGAAAAACTTCAGGAGTTTGAAGACTTTCTCGATCCGTCCCGGCTCGAAGCAGAGCGGGGAGCCTTTCTGGCTCTTCTGGAGCAGAGCCCGGCGCCGGGGAAAGCGGCTGTGGTGAGCGCCGTGCGGGAATTTCTGGAATCCCCGCTGTCGCGCCACCAGCTGCCCGATCCGCAAACCGGTCTGCTGTTCGAGCGGATGATGACTCTGCTGCCCGAGGATTTTCGTTTTGAAGATTTTCCTCATGTGACACGTCTGATCGGCCATTTGATTCTGCAGAGTGAGATGAAGCCGGAGCGTCTTTTCAATGAGCTGGAACGGTTGGCGGAGCGAGTGGTCCTGGAACTGGCACGCGAGCCGGTCGAAGAACAGTTGCTGGAAATCCTTCGGGATTACCGCTTGCTTGAACGTCTGCTGGCTCTGGAACTCACGCCGGCGGATTATGACAAAATCCGCAGAACGGGGTTCAACGGAAGCGGGGAGAGATTGCGGCCAAGCCGGCTGGCGCAGCGATTTGCTCAAATCAACCGGGAAAACCGTGTACGGGGATTCCAGTTTGAAAACCTGGAGGCGCTCGATGCGCTGTATGACCGGGCACTAGATTTTTATCAGGGGACGGAAACACGGGATCAGGCGATGTTCCGGAATGTCGAGAGCCGGCTGGCGGAGGCGGAAGATCCGCGCGCGGTGATTATTACCGGCGGTTTCCACAGTGGCGCCTTTCGCGAGTATTTTCGCGAGCGCGGTTATTCCTACGCGTTGATTATGCCGCGCATTGAAGATGCGAGCGGCCGGGAAGCCTACGTTAAATCCATGATGGTCAACCAGATGGGGCGCCGTCCTTCCGCTTCGACGGTTGAAAGTATTTCTTTCAGCGGCCTGCCGCGTGAAGAGTTGATCCGCCACGGTGTTCAGGATCCGGAAACGCAGGTCTTTCTTCCTTTTCTCATGGTCTCTCATCAGCAATTCATCCAGACGGGCGAAACCAATCTCGAGGAATTTAACGCGGAGCTCGAGGACAGCCGGTTTTCGGGCAATAGCGTCACCCGCGCACGCAACGCTGCCGGGCGGGAAGGATTTGTTGTGACATTTGAACGGGCGGAAGCAGGAGCGCGCAGTATTTGGGTGGCGGCCGAACCGGTACAGGTAACTCAGGTGATTACGACCGAGACCATGGCGCTGGGGGATGCCGCCGGTTCGCCGGTATCGAGACCGGAATCCCGGTCGCTCCAGAAGGAAAGTGCGCGGGACGCACAACCGGCAGGCCAGCAGGTCAATTTTGTTCAGCGCTATTTGCAGCCTTTGCGCCGGGAACTGGACCGCTTTGAAGCCGGCAGCGATGCCCTTTGGACTTCCGTTCGAAATCAGACGTTTAATCCGCAAACCGATGCCGCGCAGGTCCGGGATTTACTGGCACAATCCGTGCTGATCAACAACTTGATGGATCGCGCTGTTTCAGCGGCACTCAAACTGCCGAAGGATAATCCGTATGCGGCTGAAAACCGGTCGATCATCGAAGATGATTTTGTCCCGCGATGGAATGATCTCAAGAAAGAGCACCTGCCCTTCTTGCAGCAATTACAAAATTCACGGCCGGAATCCCGCACCGGCGTGCGTACGCCGGTACCGGAAGACGATTCCGGGGCTGGACGTCCGGAATCCCGGGAACTGCGGGCCCGGGTCCGCGAAATCGGTGAAACATTCTGGGAGGACCGCGCGGCCTTGAAATCAAATGCGCTGGCGTCCCGCGATGCCCTGGATGGTTTTCACGCCCGCTATGCGGAGCTGTTTGACCGAACCCTGAAACAGCTGACGGCGGCTTTCGGGCTGGAGCAAAACGTGAGTGTGGTGGCATTGGGAAGTCTGGCGCGCCGGCGTCCGGCTTACGGCACGGCGGATATCGATTTGCTTTTTCTGATCGATCCGGAACAGGCACCGGATCGGGAGCAAATGGAAACGTTTCAGCAGGTCTTGAAAGAGATTCTGGGAACGATTGATTTGGTGGCTCGTCCTGCTGACCGGCCGTCCTTCTATGCGCCCTCTCTGGATCAATTAAGAACCGATATGGAAACGATGGATGGAATTCAGCTCCGGAGCCTGCTGGATGCCCGCTTTGTGGCAGGCCGTTCCGACTTATTCGTTGAGTTGAACCGGATTCGTGAAACGGAGTTGATGCCGCACGTCGACGAGTGGATTGAAGATGTTTTGACGGCCGAAGAATCGGAACGTATTAACGAGTTGGTCGAAGAAATGCCGGGGGATCAGGCCGCGCTGGAACAATTGTTCAATGAACTGAATCTGGATGAAGAACAGCGGGAACGGGTGCGGACGGTTGTCCGTGAGGAAGAACCGCTGGACCCCGAACTTTATCTCCTTACCCTCCTTGAGAATCAGCTGCAGGAGAGCCCGTCAAACCTTGAATTGTTTGATCCCAAGCACAGTGCATTCGGAATGCGGGATATCAATCTGATCGGGTATCTGGGGCGCTGGCAGATGGATATGCCGGTCTGGAACTGGGAGAAAGACGGCTTTATTGAATTGTTGACGGAACTGGAAGACGAAGGTTTTTTTCAGGAGGGCGAGGCGTTGAGGCTTTTGGAATCGGCGGATTTCTTCAGCGAATTGAGAACGGCGATTCATTTAATTGAGGAGTTTGAAAATATCAATCAAGGAGACCCGGAAATATGGACCGCTCTGGCCCGGGTTTTCAAGAATCCGGCGATCCAGGATGAAGTGGTGATGAAGAGAATTCAGGTGCAGAAAATCCTGAAACGGATTCTGGATGATTTGCGGCTGGGTGAACCGGAAGACGATTCCGGGGCTGAACGCCCGGAATCCCGCGACGAGGTGCTTTCCGAGCGTGCCGCTATTGAGAATTTGACTCAGGTATTTCGTAACGCGCCTGCAGATGAAACATTTGTCACCGCGCTTACTTTTGCACCGGACGGGCGCGTGCTGATCAGCTTGAAACCCGTCAAGCAGGAAGAGGCGGGTGATATGGAGCGCCGGCGCGCGCTTTTTCATGAGCGCCTGAAAGGTACCCGCTTCGAAGACAATGTGACCGATTATTTTGACTGGGTGCGAATTTTGTGGCGCAGTTCGGACGTTCGGGGAGTCCCGCCGTCGTTGACGATTCTGCCCGGTTTCCGGATGCGGCGGGATGATGACGATCTGGCCGAAGGGCGTTACCCGCCGCGGGAAACACTCCGCGGGATTCGCAATATGCCGTCCAATCTGGAAGAACGCGAACTCAATGCTTACCGGCGGCATGACATTATCCGGGCCGCGCGGCTGCTGAAAGGTGTGCTCACAAATCTCAACATGGCGTACCAGACCGATACCCCTCGTGCGCCGGCTGCTTTTATTCCGGATGCGGATTTGTTTTCTCCGGCTGAAATCCGGAATATTCGATATACCCTCAAGCGGAGTGATTTACGTTTCGATCTGAACCGCCTGGCCGAACTGGAACCGGGATCTTTGCGGGCTCGCCGGCCGGATTCAATTGAAATCGCCGGTCTTGAGATTGCCAGGACCGCGTTGCGGGATGCTTACGACCGGGCACGTACAGCGGGGTCCGGCCGCTTTGATCCGACCGTGGCGGATTTCCGGAGACAACTGCGGCTGCGGCAAAATCTGTCCCTGCCGGAAGTGCTGGAGGCTGTCCGTGAATACAACCGGATCGAAACCAATGTGCCTCTGATTTTTATGGATATTCCTCTGGCAGAAATTTTTCCGGCCGGGCATCCGCGTCTTCAGCCCCGTGTGGCTGCCGCGCCCGTTCAGGCCGAGCCGGAAACGGAGCCGGTTCCCGAATCCGAGGTGGAGGAAGAATTAACGCAGGAAGATCAATTAATGGACGTCGTCGAAGCGGGAACGGAATCTGCCGCCGAAGAAGTCGAAGAGGCCGTTGAAGCCGAAGATGCCGTCGAAACCGAAGAGAGCCCGGCGGAGCCGGCAGCACCCGAAGTCGTCGAGCCGGAAGTTCTTGAGGAAACCGGAGCGGAAGAAGAAACCGAAGTGCCGGAGAATCTGGCCGACGCGGAAGCCGAGGGCATGGAAATCGGCGAAGCGGCACCCTCAGAAGAAACGGAATGGGTGACTCCCATCCGTCCGGAAGTCTGGGACACGCCTTCAGCATTGCCGGAAAGCTTGAAACAGGTTTTGATCCCGGTGAACTGGTCGTCGAAAGGAAACCGCGAGATCAAGGTTCAGGCGATCCGGGAGGCCGTTCAGTTGCTGCAGCGTCACAACAACCGGGTGAATATCCCGATCCGGCTGGTGGCCGAGGCGCTGGGGATGCCGACGCCGAAACTCAACAGCTACTTCAGCCGCACGCTTCAGGAGGATCCGATTGATTATCACGTCATTCCGGAGGCGTTCAAGACCCGCGAGGTCTTCGAGAAAATTATGCAGGCTGTGACGTCGGATATGCGCCAGACAAATCAGCCGCATGCGGTTTTGTATACCGATGAGGCGACTTCCTATATGGGGAGGGCGCGCGGCACTTTAAATGTGACTTTGCAGCGGCTTTATCCGGATCAAAGTCCGGCGGTGGTGCTGGCGGAAAAATTTGGATTGTTTCCCCGTTATGAGCTCGAAGAAACCCAGCCGGAACGCGAAAAATGGGCGCGCCGCCATCTGGAATCGCAGCAGGCCGAAGTTACGGTGGAATCTTTACGCGCCGCCATGAAAATTAAAGCGCGCGGTGAAGAACTGCGCAAAGAAGGCCCGTCGCCGGAAGTGGTTGTAGCCTTTTACCAGCAGTATTTGAGCGAACACGGCAATCAGGCGCCGCTACTCAGCGAATACGCCGGGCAGTTCGGGATCAGCCGGCCGACGATGCGAAAAGTTCTGGATGAGATGGCCCGGGCCGGTCAGGTGGTGGAAACGCGCCGTTCGCAAGGGACCGCCTCCGATGCGGAATCCGAGCGCCCGGAAAGCCGTGACGGTGATATCTCAAAAGATGAATTTATGCGCTTTCTGCAGGCCGAATCCGGCGAAGATGCCGGCAGCGGGATTCTCAGCCAGCTCGGAGATGTGGGAAACCGGCTGCGGGCAACCTTGCAGCGGTATTTATGGCGGCATTCCTATTATGGTTTTGCGTCGGAATCTGAAATGTGGGCGGATTTGATCGGCATGCTCTGGCTGCGCCGGCAGGCGCTGGAAGCCCACTTGGATGATGACTTTCCCGTGAATGCTTATATCGAACGCACCATCAGCCATGCGCTGATCGACCGCTGGCGCCGGGCCCGCCGGGAAAAGCCGCTCGACATCGATCAGGAAAGCGTGCTGGCGGATGATCTGGCGGAAGATCCGTCCGACAGCGCCATTCATACCGAGAGCCAGATTCTCGTCCGCCAGGCATTGGAGGCCTTGCCGCTGGATCAGTCTTCATTAATAGAAGCCCATTTTATTGATGGACTCAGTTACCGCGAAATTGCCGAAGAACGCGGGATTCCCGTCTCCACGGTTTCCAGCCGTATTCATTCCATCCTGAACCGCCTGCGCAGCCGGCTTCCTGCGAGCCTGGATGTGGGGCTTCCTCTGGACGAAGGTCTGGTGGGAGAAGTCGATGGCATCCGTCCCGCGCAACTGGAAGCCCTGGACCGCTGGATTGATCAGCTCCGGATGAACCGCGGGGATGACAATCAGACGGCAGAAGAAAAAACGGCGGCATTGCGGGCGATGGTTCGGGCGTATCGCGATGGAGCCAGCATGAATCAATTAATGGAAACATTCGGTCTGGCGGAAGGAACCGTCAAACGCCGCTTGAGTACCGCCATGAAACTTTTAAAGGATAAAGCGCCGGCGATGGAAGAAATCCTCAAGCGGACTCGCGTCGCGCGCGGCGGACAGACAAAGCGCGGCACCGACGACCGGCCCGAAGCGCGTCAGGCGCTTCGGCGTGAGCCTGTGCCGGAATCAACGGATTCCGGCCGGCCCGAAGCGCGTCAGGCGCTTCGGCGTGAGCCTGTGCCGGAATCAACGGATTCCGGCCGGCCCGAAGCGCGTCAGGCGCTTCGGCGTGAGCCTGTGTCGGAATCAACGGATTCCGGCCGGCCCGAAGCGCGGCCGGATTATGTGGCGCTTGAAGAACTTGTGCGTCGTAAAGTGGCGGAGGGCGTACCTCTCTACACCGGCCATTTCCGCAATGACCCCAACCTGAATATTGATATGCGCGACTTTGCTCAGCGTGAGCAGGCGGAAGAAATTCTCATTCGTCATGGGTATATCCCCGGACCGCCGGTGGAAAACGCCGGGCCTTTGTGGATCGTAGATCAACGGCCTGAAGCGCGGCGCATTCCGAGTGAAGAAGACTGGAGCCGGTCGATTCCCGAACTGACGGGGGAAGATCTGGATCCGCTGGGACTGGAGGTCCCTGCCGAAATCCGCCGGCTGGGCCTGGAGGATCAGTTCTATTCCGTTTTTATTAAAAAATTTCTGAATGCCGACCGGCTTTCATCCGGACTTTCCGGTGCCTTTGCGGCCGGGGTCTTTTTGAGAGGGTTGGAAATTTTCCGGACCTTTGGCAAACAGAAGCCGGAGTCGGCGTTATTGTTTGAAGAAGCGCTTGAAGCTTTGCAAATGGAGCTGGTTCGTGAAGGTTCTACGAGCTATCGGCAGCAGGTGATGGCCGGGTATTTTCAGGAAGCGGCGGATGCGCTTCAAGCCGAAATGGAAGAGATGCCGGTTCCGTCAGAAGATTACCGGGATGCCGCAATCGTGATTCAGGGCATGGCTGAGAATGTCAAAAGACTGTTTCCGCTCATGCAAC
>CAZGID010000066.1:0-11904 GCA_964526065.1 uncultured bacterium | reverse complement strand
GTCGACCGGCTGGCCTTCCGCCGCCGCATCCTGTGGATGCTGGCCTTGATGCTGGTCTTTCTTGGCCAGGCATATGATCTCGGGATGGACCACGGCCAGGGTCTGATTCTGCTGGGACTTGCGGTGCTCTACCTGATCATGGACTGCGTGCAGGTGATCACCCGGCGGTCGGACGCCGCCCTTAAAACCGCAAAAGAACTCGATATCGAGGAGCGGCCGAAACCGTTCCGGGCTTTCGGTGTGTTCCTGGTAGGCGGCGTCATGGTGGTCATCGGCAGCCGTTTGCTGGTGCATTCGGCTTCGGTCATTGCCGCCGCGCTCGGGATTCCTTCCATTATTATCGGGCTCACGGTGGTGGCCGTCGGCACGTCGCTGCCGGAACTGGTGACGGCGCTGGCGTCGGTTAAAAAAGGCGTCCCGGATCTTTCCATCGGTAATATCGCCGGGGCGAACGTATTGAATCTGGGATTGATTACCGGCACGTCCGCCATGCTGCATCCGCTGACGCTCGATCCCTTTACCCGCGCCTACTCCTTTCCGTGGCTGGTGCTTTTCTGCGTCGGCATGGCCGCCCTCTTGTGGCGCGGCGCGACCGGCCGCAAGGGCGGTCTCTTTCTGCTGATTTCCTATGCCCTGTATGTAGCGGGTTTGATTGTACTGCCGCTGATGGGGAAGGCCTGAGCGAGGTTCGCGTGATTAACGGAAAAAAAGTCGTGGTGGTGATGCCGGCCTACAATGCCGAGGCGACCCTCGTGCAGACGCATCATGAAGTGATGGCGCAGGGCATTGTCGATCAGGTGATTGTCGTGGATGATGCCAGCCAGGACAAAACGCTCGCGGTCGCCCGGGAACTGCCGCAGACGCTGGTGCACGCGCATCCGGAAAACCGCGGCTACGGCGCCAACCAGAAAACGTGCTACCGGCTCGCCCTGGAACAGGGCGCCGATATCGTGATCATGGTGCATCCCGATTATCAGTACACACCAAAGCTGATTCCCGCCATGGCCGGCATGCTGAGCAACGGCTTGTATGATTGTGTGCTGGCTTCCCGCATTCTCGGCGGCTACGCGCTCAAGGGCGGCATGCCGCTCTGGCGTTACGTCGCCAACCGGTTCCTGACCTTTTTTGAGAATCTTTTTACCGGCGCCAAGCTTTCGGAATATCACACCGGCTACCGCGCCTTCACCCGCGCGCTGCTCGAGCGGCTGCCGCTGGACGGGAATTCCGACGACTTTCTTTTTGATAATCAAATGCTCGCGCAGATCCTGTGGTTCGACTTTCATGTGGCTGAAGTCAGCTGTCCCACGCGTTATTTTCCCGAAGCGTCCTCGATCAGCTTTATCCGCAGCGTGAAATACGGTTTTGGCGTGCTCGGAACCGCCGTTTTATTCTGGCTGGCGCGCCGCCGCCTCGCCCGGAGCCCGCTTTTCCCCTGATTTGGGGGATTTTTGGTAAAAGTGGGGGGCTGGAGCCATTTAGGGACCCTACCCGCGTTTAAAAACACTGAAAAAGCCAGCCTTCTGCCTTGAAGTGGGGAATTTCATTGCGTATAATCTGACATAACGTTGTCATGTTATCTGCCATAGCCATGGCAGATTTTTTGTCAGCGAAGTGTCATATTATAGGACGGTAACCCCATGATTGAAATTGATCCCGCAGCCCCGCTTTACAGTATTGGTGTTGTCGAAGACATCGTCGGCATTCCCCAGCGGATTCTCCGGCTTTATGAAGAAAAGAAAGTCATCAAGCCGTCCCGGTCGGACTCGAACCGGCGGCTGTATTCCATGCGGGATATCGAAAAGATCAAATACATTCACTTTCTCACGCACATCAAAAAGGTGAACCTGGCCGGCGTGCGCGAGATTTTTAATTTGCTGGATAAACTCAAGGATTCCGAACGGGCGGCGCTGATTGCCGGGCTGGAGCAGGAGATCAAGTCGCTCAGCGACGAAAAGAAGAAGATCCTGACCGAAGGCGCGGAAAGCGTCCGCCAGACCCTGCTCGAAGAGGGCAAGGCCATGGGATCTGAACCCACGGGAAAAACAGGATGAGTGAAACCGCTTCGTCCGCCAGGCGCGGACTTCTTCAGGCCCCCCGCGTGGAAGACGCGGCCGCGATTTACAAGCTTGTCACGCAGTGCAAACCGCTGGATGTCAATTCCGAATACCTGTACCTTCTGCTGTGCTCTCATTTTAACGATACCTGTGTGGTGGCGCATTTGAACAAGGAAGTGGTCGGTGCGACCACCGCCTACCTGGTGCCGGAAAGGCCGGACACGCTGTTCGTCTGGCAGATTGCCGTGGCCCAGAAAGTCCGCAAGCTCGGGCTGGCGATGACGATGCTCAAGCATCTGCTCCGGCGCCGTTCCTGCCGCAGCATCCAGTACATCGAAACAACCATATCTCCGTCGAACCAGGCATCTCTGAACCTGTTCGACTCTCTGGCGCGCGAACTCAAAGCGCCCCTGCAGCAATCGGAGTGCTTTTCCAGCCAGATGTTTCTCGGCTCCGACCATGAAGCAGAAAATCTGATCCGTATCGGACCTATCAAAAGTGAGGTGTTGCAATGAGTATTTTTGAAAGCCTTGAATCTTCCGTCCGGTCTTACTGCCGGGCTTTTCCCACCGTTTTTCAGCGCGCGCAGGATGCGCGTCTCTATGATGAAGACGGAAAAGAGTATCTGGATTTTCTGAGCGGCGCCGGTTCGCTCAATTACGGCCACAATCATCCGGCCCTCAAAGAAAAGATGATCGAGTATCTGCAGCAGGACGGTCTGGTACACGGTCTCGACATGGCGAGCACGGCCAAAAAAGAATTCCTGGAAACATTCCGCAAGCTCATTCTGTTTCCGCGCGAAATGGATTACAAAATCCAGTTCTGCGGCCCGACCGGCACCAATGCCGTTGAAGCAGCACTGAAGATTGCGCGCAAGGCGACCGGCCGCACGAACATCATTTCTTTCACCAATGGTTTTCACGGGGTGACGATGGGATCGGTTGCGGCGACCGCGAATTCGTATTACCGCGACGGCACCGGTGTGCCGCTGCCCAATACGCATTTCATGCCGTATGACGGGTATTTTGGGGAAGACGTCGACACCATCGACTACATCCGGAAATTTCTGCGCGATTCCAGCAGCGGGGTGGATTTGCCGGCGGCTTTCATTGTGGAAACGGTGCAGGGCGAGGGCGGCGTCAACGTGGCCAGTTTCGAATGGCTGCGGCGTCTGGAAATGCTCTGCCGCGAGTTTGACATTCTGCTCATCATCGACGACATCCAGGTCGGCTGCGGCCGCACGGGCACCTTCTTCAGTTTTGAAGAAGCTTCCATTAATCCGGATATCGTCGTGCTGTCGAAGTCGCTCAGCGGTTTCGGCCTGCCGTTTTCGATTGTGCTGATGAAGCCCGAACTCGATCAGTGGAAGCCGGGCGAACACAACGGCACCTTTCGCGGCAACAACCTGGCTTTCGTGACGGCGACCGAAGCCCTGAAACTGTACTGGGCGGGCGACGCGCTGACGGCATCGGTGCAGGGCAAGGCGCGTTTGCTGGAAGAAAAAGTGCAATCCATCGCGGAAGATTATCCGCAGGAACTTTCCACCCGCGGACGGGGCCTGATCTGGGCTCTCAGTTGTGAGCGTCCGGAACTGGCCGGAAAAATCCGCAGCAAGGCCTTCAAGAAAGGCGTCATCATCGAAACGTGCGGTTCCGAGGAAGAGGTCATCAAATTCCTGCCGCCGCTTCTGATCCGCGAGGAGGAATTAAAGGAAGGCCTGGAGCGCGTCGCCGAAAGTGTGGCGGAAGTGATGGCCGAAGCCGCCATGGCTGAGAGGAGCGCTTGATGATTATCCGCAAACTGGCGAACGTGAAAGAAGAAGGCCAGCTGGTGGATACGCCGAACTGGTACAGCCGCCGGCTGCTGTTGAAAAAAGACAATATGGGTTTTTCCCTGCATGACACCGTGATCCGCGCCGGCACGGAAACCGCCATGTGGTACCAGAATCATCTCGAGGCGGTGTACTGCATTGAAGGCGAAGGCGAGATCGAGGAAACGGCGACCGGCAAGGTGCATGCCATTGAAGCCGGAACGGTCTATGCGCTCGATCAGCACGACAAACACATTCTGCGGGCCCGGACCGACATGCGCATGGTCTGTGTTTTTAATCCGCCGGTCGCGGGCAATGAAGTGCACGATGAAACCGGCGCTTATCCTTTAGCGAATACATGAAAACGATCCAAACCCCTTACGCTTCACGCACGACGGATCAGGGCGGCTTTCGTCCGCGCTTGGACCCCGTTGTGTATGAAGGTGAACGCCGGGAAGACGCCGTCAGCCTTGATGCGGGGCATCTGCAAAGCTACGAACGCGACGGTTACTTGTTTTTTGAGCGGCTCTTTACGGAAGAAGAAGTGCTGGTGCTGATTGAGGAACTCGAACGTCTCAAGGCACATCCGGAACGCGAAACCGACGAAGCCTTCATCACGGAGCCGGGCAGCGGCGCCGTGCGTTCTGTTTTTGAAGTGCACAAGCGCAGTGATGTTTTCGACCGTCTCAGCCGCGACGAACGCGTCGTCCGCATCGCCGAACAGATTCTCGGCAGCCGCGTCTACATTCATCAGTCCCGTGTCAATCTTAAACCCGGTTTTCGCGGCAAGGAATTCTACTGGCATTCCGATTTCGAAACCTGGCACATGGAAGACGGCATGCCGCGCATGCGTGCGCTGAGCTGTTCGATTACGCTGACCGATAACTACGCCTTCAACGGGCCGCTCATGGTGATTCCCGGTTCCCACCGGGATTATGTGGTGTGTACGGGCGTGACGCCCGAGAATCATTACAAGCAGTCGCTCAAGAAACAGGAATACGGGGTACCGGGCGATGTGGAACTGACCGAACTTGTGAAGCGCGGCGGTATCCAGATGCCGACCGGGCCCGCCGGTTCGGTGATTTTTTTCGACTGCAACATCATGCACGGCTCCAACGGCAATATCACGCCGTTTCCGCGGACCAATGCGTTTTTCGTTTACAACAGCATTGAAAACCGCCTGCAGGATCCTTTCGGCGGCACCGCCCCGCGGCCGTCCCACATTGCCGAACGGGAAGCAGTGGAAGCCCTTCAGGCGCTGCCGCTGGGCGCGCTCACACGCCGTCCCTCCGGCGGATGATTGTCGCCAGTTTCTGTTTCTTTCTTCTTCTCTTCATTTTGATCGGTGTCGCTTCGCTCTTCCACAGCCGCCGCGATACGGCGGATTACCTGCTCGCGGGACGCCGCATTCCCGCCTGGCTGGCCGGACTTTCCGCGGTCGCCACCAATAACAGCGGGTACATGTTCACCGGCATGATCGGTTTCACGTACGCCTTTGGCTGGTCGTCGGTCTGGCTGATGATCGGCTGGCTCGCGGGGGACTTCGCCGGTTCGCTTCTGATTCATAAACGCCTGCGCGTGGCAACTGCCCGCACCGATGTCCACACGTTCAGCGGCGTGCTCAGCCACTGGCACGGCACCGATTTCCGCGTGCTGCGTTTGGTGGGCGGCCTTATTTCGATTTTGTTTCTCGGCGCTTATGCGGCCGCGCAGCTCAATGCCGGTTCCAAAGCGCTGCACGTGCTTTTTGGGTGGGACATGTCGGCCGGGGCCGTGATCGGCAGTCTGATTGTTCTGGTTTATTGTTTTGCCGGCGGCATTCGCGCTTCCATCTGGACAGATGCGGCGCAGTCTTTTGTGATGCTGGGCGCCATGGCGATGCTGCTGGCGGTAGCCGTCGGCGAGGCGGGCGGCTGGGGAACCGCACTGGAAAAATTGAGCGCCGTGCAGCCCGGTTACATGCACTGGTTTCCGGCAGATCTGCCGGCGGCCGGCTGGTGGGGACCGCTTTTGTTTGTGGCTGGCTGGATGTTCGCCGGTTTCGGGGTGGTGGGGCAGCCGCACATCATGGTGCGTTTCATGGCCCTGCGCGATCCCGAAGACATTGGCCGTGCGCGCTTCTGGTATTACGGCTGGTTCTTTTTCTTTTATGCGGTGACGATCGGTGTCGGGCTGATGGCGCGGCTGCTGCTTCCGTCGCAGGCGGCATTCGATGCCGAGCTGGCGCTGCCGGTGTTGTCGCTCGAATTGTTACCGCCGGTACTCGTCGGCCTCATGCTGGCCGGCCTGTTTGCCGCCACCATGTCGACGGCCGATTCGCTGATTCTCAGCTGCTCGGCCGCGCTCACGCGCGACTTCTTTCCGCACCATTCCCGTTTTCAGTATGTCATCACCAAAGGCGGCACCGTGCTGGTGACGGCGCTTGCACTCTGGATTGCGCTAACCGGCAACAAGAGCGTTTTTCATCTGGTACTGGATGCCTGGGCTGTGCTGGCCGCCGCCTTCGGCCCCTTGCTCGTGGTCTACTGCCTGAACCAGCGGCCGAACCAGCGGCTGGCTGTGCTCATGGTGCTCGGCGGCCCCCTGACGGTTTTTCTTTGGAAGGCCGCCGGTGGCAGCGCCCTCATATATGAAATTGCTCCGGGCATTCTGGCCGGATTGCTTATTTTTCTTGCCGGCAAAGCCGCCGGTCAGACCCTCGATGCCCCGCCCTCAGCCGCTTCCGCCTCCCGGCAAAAAGCCGTTGACAACCCCCGGAATCCGCTTAAGATATCATCCAATTCAGATTTAATCTGAATCAGAAAGGTTCCGGAAACGCGACCGGAACCTGAGCAAGAGAAAAGGTTTTATTACCCGAGTATCCAGCCAGCACCCGGCTGCTTCGCCTCCCTGGGCGGCCGGGTGTTTTGTATCTCATTGAAAATTTTGGAACCTTGAACGAAAAGAAGGAGCAATCCATGAAGGGCTGGCTGCCTCAATTCCATTTATTCATTGCCGCACTTTTGATTTTCAGTCACACGGCCCCGGCGCTGGCAGTGACCGATACCGACCTTGGTGCCATGAGCGTGCGCGCCAAAGAAACGACCGGCACCTACGCCAAGATTCCCGGCACGGTGAATACGATTTCGAATGAAGAAATCGAAGAACTGAAACCCACCGATGTCACCGAAGTGCTGCGCCGTGTGCCCGGCATTAACTATGCTGACGAAGACGGCCGCGGTTTCAAACCGAATATCGGGCTTCGTGGTCTTGACCCGAGCCGCAGCCGCAATGTCGCGATTCTGGTCGACGGCCTGCCGCTTCAGCCTTCCGTTTACGGCGATCCCGCGACTTACGTCAACCTGCCGGTCGAAGAGATCGAACGCATTGAAGTGGTGAAAGGCCCGTCATCGCTGCTTTATCACGGCAATAATCTCGGCGGCGTCATTAATTACATCACCAAGCGTCCGCCCACGGATTCGAAGATGCAGCTGGTCAACAGCGAGACCTTCGGCGAAGACAGCATGTTCCACAGTTACACGGCGCTTGGCGGCACGGTGGATGATATTTCCTACCGCGTCAGCTACCTTCGCAAGCAGGGTGAAGGCTTCCGCGAGAGCGATGCCTACGGCGTGCATGATGTCAGCACCTTTCTGGAATACCGCATCGATGATCAATCCGAAATCATTTCACGCAGCAACTGGTATTATGAAGATGCCGATACGCCGGGCGGTTTGAACCGGTCGCTTTACGACCAGAGCCAGCTTTTGTCGGTGACGCCGGATGATCAGTTTGAAGGCCGCCGGGTGCACACCAATCTGACTTACCGCAACCGCTTCGCAGAAAATCAGAGTTTTGAAACCTACTTTTTCTACACCTTCCTGCGCCGCGACTGGTTCATCGCTTCGACCGTGGCCACCGGCAATACCCAGTTCAAACGGGATTTCAATGTGTTCGGCTACGGCGCCAAGTACGAGCTGAATTACGATGTGCTGGGTCTGGAAGACAATTCGTTTACCCTTGGCGTGGATTTCTACCATGACAAGGAAGATGACACGAGCGTGCGCGGCACGACCCGCACTTCCCGCGACGGTACGTTCACGGCCAACAACGACCTCGGTGTTTTTGCCGTCGGTGTTTACGGCACCACCAACCTCAATGTGACGGAACGTTTTCGGGTCGCTCCGGTTCTCCGGATGGATTACGTGCACAACAGCCTTGAAAATAATCTGACCGGCGTGGAAGGCAACGATGGCACCTGGGCGTGGTCCCCGGGCGTCGGCGCGGAGTACGATGTGCTCGACAACACCACCGCGTACGCCAGCTTTCACCGCAGCTTTCAGGCGGCGGAATACAAGGAAGCCGTCAGCGCCACGACGGGCGCGCCTAACAATCTGGACGCCCAGCGCGGCACGCATTTTGAAGTCGGTCTGCGCACCCAGCCGCTTTCCTGGCTTTCGGCGGAAACCGCGCTGTTCACGTTTGATTTCGACAATGAAGTCATTTCCTCGGGCGGCATGACAATCAACGGCCAGGAAACCCGGCACAGCGGCATCGAAGGCGTCTTGAACCTGGATCTCTTCGGCATGGTCGAAGACTTCCGCGGGGAAGCGTTTCCGGAATGGCTGGGAAGCCTGGACGCGGATTTCAATTTAACTCTGATCGATACCGATTTCCGCAAAGGCCCGAATGCCGGCAATGAACTGCCGCAGGTGCCGAACTGGCACTTCAACTGGGGGCTCAATTACGATCACCCGACCGGTTTTTATGCCAACCTGTATGCCCAGCATGTGGACGAGCAGTATTCCAATGCCGGCAATACGCGCAACGAAAATGCAGCGGCGACGACCGGCGTGATTCCGTCCTACAAAGTGTGGAACCTGAATTTCGGCTACATCTGGAAAAAGCGCTACGAAGCCTTCTTCGGGGTCCGCAATCTTTTCGATGAAAAATATTTCACGCGCCGCGACGGATTTTTTGCGGGCATCACGCCGTCTCCGGACCGGCAGGTCTATTTCGGTTTCCGGATCAAAGTCGGTTAAACGGAAGGAAGAAGACCATGAAAAAAATATTTTTGATTGCGGCCGCCTTTCTCATGGCGGCGCCGGGGAACGCCAAAGCTCATTATCTCTGGTTTGAAACGCCGGAGGGGGCGGGTGAAACGGCTGAAGTGCGGGTTTATTACGGCGAATACGAAGAAGGCGCGCGCGAAGAAGCCGGGGCGCGTCTTGACGAAGTGACGCCGGTAGAAGTGCGCGTGCTGGATGGCCGCGGTCAGGGGCCGCAGGCGCTCGAAAAGCAGCAGGATCATTTTTCCTTTTCCGTGGCGCGTCCCGAAGCGCCGGTCTGGCTGCAGTTGACGGAAACCGCGCGGCCGGTGCAGGACTGGGCCAAATACGACATCGGAGTTGTGAAGCCGGAATATTACGGCTCGGCAATTCTCGGCGATGTTGCGAACGGCGAATTACCCGCCGTGCCGGAAGAAAAAACCATGCTGGCGGTGTATCCCTTGAGCCTAGGCGAAGCGCCGGTCTTTCAGGTGTTTTTCCGGGGCGAACCCCTGGCGAAAGCCAAGGTGCTGGTCCATGCCCCGAATGAATGGACCAAGGAATGGCGCACGAATGAAAACGGGGAAGCGCAAGTCCGCTTCCCGTGGCCCGGCCTTTACGTCGTGGAAGTGATTCACAAAGAACCGGCCGCCGGAGAATTCGAAGGTACGGCGTACGAAGCGGTCCGGCACCGCGCGACGTTTTCGACGGTCCGGGGCCAGTAAGCACCCATGCGCCTTCGCCAGTTTCATCTCTGGTGCGGCGTGATTCTCTCCGCCGGTATTCTTCTGTCGGCCTTTACCGGTACCATGCGGGCGAATGCCACGACACTCTACTGGAAATCCAGACCGCCGCGCCTGGAGCCGGTTACCTTGACCCGCCCCGCGGTGGAAATTGCGGCGGTTTTTGACAAATTGCAAAGTTCGGGATGGCAGGCCGGAGCCGTCCGGCAAATCGAGCTTGGCGCCTTCCTCGGCCGTCCGGTTTACCGTATCGAAAGCTCGAATGAAACCGATTCCCTGCGCATGGTGGATGCCGGCACGGGCGAAATGCTCAGCCCGCTTGATCTCGCCACCGCCCGCCGGGCGGCGGCGCTGTATGTGCCGGAAGGAACAGACATCCGGGAAGAAAATTTTCTTCCGGATTTTTTGCCGCGCAAGGCCATCCGTGCCCGTCCCGCTTACCGTTTTTTGTTTCAGGATCCGGCGGCCACCGAAGTTTTCATCGACCGGGACACGGGTGAAACGCTTTACGTACTCGACCGCGGCCGCCGCTTCGGCATGTGGATGATCCGGCTGCATGAGCTGGATTTCGGGGGATTGCATCAGCCGGGTTTGACCTTTTTAGGGATCGGGACGATACTGTTAACTTTCTCCGGCCTCGGGATGTTTGTGGCGATGCAGATTCGGAAAAACCGGAAGAAACAGGAACAAGCATGAAACACAAACTGGCATTTTTGATGCTGACAGTCAGCCTCGCGGTTCCCGCCGCGGCGGCCCAGGAGCAGCTGCCTTCGGCGGAGACCTTGCAGGGGCTGACCGCCGAATGGGTGAAGCTTAAGCAGACCACCAGCGCCGAGCGGCAGGCCTGGCAGGAACAGCGGATCTTTCTGGAAAAGGAATTCACATTGCTGCAGGAAGAAAAGGCGCGGCTTGAGAAGGAAATCCAGGAAGCGGAACAGTCCGAAAATGCTTTCATGAAAGAAAAGGCCGCCCTGCTGAAAGACCGGGAATCGTTTCAGAAAATGCTCGACGGCACGGCTGCCGGCATTCTGCGCGCCGAAGGGTACCTGAAACAGTGGAAGCCCCGCATCCCGCCGGCGCTCGCTGAAAATTTCAACAAGCTGCTCAAAGATCTTCAGTATGCCCCGGAGGCGTCCGCGTCGCAGCAACTGCAGGCCATCTTTGCGCTCTACACCGAACTCGACACACTTCAGAACAGCTTTCATGTGACGCATGAATTTTTAACCTTCGACGGCGTGGAGCAGGAGTTCAAAATTCTGTACCAGGGCCTGTCCCGTGCCTTTGCGGTTTCGGTGGACGGCAAGCGCGCCGCCGTCGGCGTGCCGGCGGAAACGGGCTGGCAATGGTCGCGCGAAGACGGCTTGCGCGGCGCCATCCGGGATGCGCTGGCCTATTACCAAAAGGAAGAAGTGGCGGCGCTGGTGGAATTGCCGCTGGAAGTCCGGAACGGAGCGGCCGCATGAAGAGGAAAGTATTCGGCCTCACGGTAACGGGCCTTCTGCTTTTGAATTTCTTTCTGCCGGGACCGGTTTCGGCCGCTGTGGAACTGGAACAGGCGATTCTCAATGTCCGTCAGGATATTGAAAACGAAACGCGCCAGCTCAATGCCCTGCGCGGGGAAATTACGCGCGAACGCACCGCCCTGACCGGAAAAGTGCGTACGCTGGAAGCGGAAGTCGCGCGGCTGCGCGAAAAAGCTTCCGGCTTCCGGCATGCGAAGTGGTACCGCGATGCCGGTTTTGACCAGTTGAAGGAAGAAGTCGGTTACCTGAATCAGGAAGTGGATTACGCGTCATCTTTAATTGCCGATTACCGCCGCAGCATGATGAAGCGCGCCCATGGGGCCGAAGCACAGCGCTTTACGGAGCCCCTGGCCGAAATCGACGCAGCGCTCGACCGGCCCGAAAAAGGGGCGGCTTTGAATGCGCTTTCGGTGTTGATTACCGTGGCCCAGCAGCGGCATGAAGAAAATCTCGGCGGGCATGGGTTTGAAGGCAAGGCGGCGGGAGAAGACGGCATTCTGCAGGACGGCCGTTTTCTGCTGCTGGGTCCCGTGGCTTATTTTGTTTCATCCGGAAAAGATCTGAGCGGATTTGCCGATCTGCGGATCGGCAGCGCCTACCCGGTGGTGACGCACGCGGTGGCGGCGCGCGATCTGGAAAAACTCGCGGCGGGTGAAACCGTCCGGGTGCCGGTGGATGTCACAGGCGGCGAAGCGATTAAAGTGGCCCGGAACCGCGAGGGCTGGTGGGATCACATCCGGTCCGGTG
>CAZGID010000065.1:0-11949 GCA_964526065.1 uncultured bacterium | reverse complement strand
CAGGTCGATTCCTTCTCCGGATGTTGCTTTTAATTCCGCAATCATTTTTTCAATTTCCAGAATCGGACGCTCGAACGGCAGACCGGTTTCAAAAAGATCCCTGCTTCCAAATGCCGCCCGCGTTTTCCGCGGCTTTGGCTCGACGATTGCTTTCTTCTCTTCTTTTTTCTTTTTAGAATTTTTTTTGGGCATGATTAGTCCTTAATAATAACTTTAGTACCTGCCGGAATGATCATGTACAGCTCTTCTACTTCCTCATTCCGCATGCGGATACATCCAGCGCTGGCTTGTGTCCCAATGGATTCCGGAACCGTTGTCCCATGGATGCCGTATCCGGGATAATCAAATCCCAGCCAGCGTGTTCCCAGGATATTTTCCGGGCTATCCGGCGGCACAACGGCGCCCGCTTTATACCAGGTGGGATTTTCAAGTTTATTGATAATTTTAAATTCACCGACCGGCGTATTATTGTCACGCCCCGTCGCCACCAAATACTGCTTCATGGGTTTGCCATCCAGCAGCAATTTTAATTTATTATCTGATTTATCGACCCGCACCTCAAATGTACCCGTAATCACCTTTAGCTTCATCCCCGGATAAATCGTATCGCTGGTAAGGCCATTGCTTTTTTTAATCAAACCCACCGTTGTTTTATGCTTTTTCGCAATTTCATAAAGGCTGTCTCCCGGTTCCACGACATACATTTTGCTGCCCGGCATTTCGAATCTCGAAAATAAAAGCTGCATATTCAGATTTTCATATTCAGCGCGGAGCTTCTGGATTTCGTCTTTTGTAATAATGGGATCTTTCATCAGATCCTCATAAAGTTTCCGCGCTGTCAAATAATTGCCAGCGTCTTTCTCTTTTTTGATGGCTTCCAACCGGACGGCAAGCGTGTTTTCTACCTCAATGGCAAAGACTGAAGCCGACGCGAAAAGCATAGCGCTCAGCATGAACCAAATTAACCCGGAATTCCGTTTCATATTATTCTCCTCACGAGCAGATCAGCATGGCGAGTGATATTCCGATCAACGCACCCGCGAAAACTTCAGTCGGTGTATGTCCCAATAATTCTTTAAGCCGGGTTTCTCCCAAGTGGCCTTTTTGTTCCAAATCACTCATCATTTTGTTGAGAATAGAGGCTTGGCGGCCGACATTCCGGCGGACACCGGCAGCGTCAAACATAATCACGATGGAATAAACAAACGCCATCAGGGCCGGAATGCTGTGAAAACCGTAATAAAGCCCTACCACCGTTGCCAAAGACGCGACGGACGCCGAATGGGAGCTCGGCATCCCCCCCGTATCAAACAGCCAGCGAAAATTAAAGCGCTTTTCTCTTTTCATGCCGCGGACAACTTTGGCCAACTGGGATAAAAACCAGCTGAGCACGACGGCGGCAATCCCTTGTGAGGGAGAAAAGGGCGGATTTTCGACGATCACAGAAGTCTACAGGGTGGGTTGACGAATCCCACAGAATATGATGAAATATAAATATTGTTATGCATATTCTGTAATAGATGGTTCCAATTAGCGCTGATTATAGGGGCTCCTCTCCTGAAAAAGCAAGCAGATTTCCGATGATTGCCCGTGTTCAAAGCGCCGCTTATTTCGGCGTTCAAGCCTATCCAGTTGAAATTGAAGTCGACGTGGCCCGGGGGCTGCCTCAACTGCAAGTCGTCGGGCTACCGGATGCCAGCGTCAAAGAGTCCCGGGAGCGCGTCCGGTCCGCTATCAAGAACAGTGGATTTCAATTTCCCGCTGAAAAAATTACCATCAATCTGGCCCCTGCCAATATCAAGAAAGAAGGCTCCTGCTTCGATCTGCCCATCGCCCTCGGGATTCTTGCCGCCCAAGGGGTCATCCCACCAGAAAAACTCGAACAATTTATCTTCCTCGGCGAATTGGCTCTCGACGGCACGCTCCGGCGTTTTCGGGGCGCATTGATTATCGCCCATACCCTGCCCTCTCCTTCGCCCCTGGTAATTCCGCGCGCCAATGCCGAAGAAGCTGCCATGGGACAGTGCCGTGATATCTATGCCGTGCAAACATTAAAAGAGGCCGTTGAACTGATTCAAAATGCGGCCGCCTATAAGCCGGTATCCCACACCCTCCAAAATGAAGACATGACTCCGCCAAGCGGGCCGGATTTTTCAGAAGTTAAAGGTCAGTGGTTTGCCCGGCGTGCCATTGAAATCGCCATGGCAGGCGGTCATAATCTGATTCTGATTGGTTCGCCCGGCGCTGGCAAAACCATGCTGGCTCGCCGAATTCCCAGCATTCTGCCGCCGCTTCAACTTCAGGAAGCTCTCGAAATCACCAAGCTTTATAGCGCGGCCGGACTCATCACACCGGAAGAAGCCCTGATTCGATTCCGGCCCTTCCGGGCACCTCACTACACCATTTCTCCCGTCGCGTTGACCGGCGGCGGATCGTTCCCCCGGCCAGGCGAAATTTCGTTGGCCCATCATGGCGTTCTGTTTCTCGACGAATTTCCCGAATTCCGACGCGATGCGCTCGAAGCACTGCGGACACCGCTCGAGGATGGCCATATCTTGATTTCGCGCGCACGCACTCAGGTCGTTTATCCTGCCAGCATGATCCTGATTGCCGCCATGAATCCCTGTCCGTGCGGGTATCTGACGGATCCGAGCCGGCGATGCCGTTGCACGTTAAACCAGATTCAAAAATACCAAATGAAAGTTTCCGGACCGATTTTTGACCGCATTGATCTTCACGTGGAAGTTCCCGCCCTTAAATTTCAGGACATTTCCGATCAGCGGGACGCAGAACCTTCAGCGGCTATCCGGAAAAGAGTATTACGCTGCCGCGCCCTTCAACAACAGCGGTTTGAGGCACACGATTGCCGCCTGAACAGCCGCATGACGCCCAAACAGGTCAAACTCTGGGCATCTCCCGACACGAAAGGGCAGAAGTTACTGGAAACAGCGATGAAGGAACTGCAGCTTTCAGCGCGTGCCTATTACAAAATTCTGAAGGTTGCGCGCACGATCGCGGATTTGGCGGAGAAAAGCAATGTCGAATGCGCTCACATTGCCGAAGCGATTCAATATCGCTCATTGGACCGGCAGCGAATCGGGTAATCAGGTCTTCGTCAGGATCAGCATCCAGGCTTTCGGGCGAAGAAGAATCCGGAAAGGCACGCTGAGCGCATTTACCCATTGATGTAAGAGCGGCCAGGCCTGAATCCAGCGCGCCAGCCTCAGCTTGAAAGTATTTTTCACTTTACGAAGGCTTTTGCGGTAGATGTAGTAATCAATAAAAGAAAAAAAATGGCATTCGATTTTACGGAATCCCCCGGCTCGGCCGCCTGCTTTCCATTGGGGAATGGTATAAGCGTTTTCGTTAAAGCCTTCATGAATGGCATCCTGCAGAGCCTTGCCGGACTTATCTTCCAAAAGCCCGAAAGAACATTCATGAAGCGCCACAACGCGTCCACCCGGACGCAGCACCCGGTGAAATTCCCGGAAAAGCGGGGCCAACTCCTTGCAGTGGTGAATGACCGAATGTGAAAAAATCAGGTCAAACGAGTTGTTTCGAAACGGCAGACGATTCATGTCGGCCATAATTCGATCATAATAAGCCCCGTCCTGATCGAAATACAAATCGCCGGCCATCAGATATTGGGTCACATCCAGCGCGACCACATCACATCCCCGCTGGGCAAAACGCCAGGACGCCCAGCCGAAACTGGCTCCCACTTCGAGCACTTTTTCACGCCCTGTCAGATTTAAAAGGTCCAGCGTCTTGAAAAAACGCTCGGCGTTTCCGCCTTGATTATCGAAACTTCCTCCCGGACGGAAAAGCCGGCTTCCATCGCCAGCGGGCAATGAAAGAAACAAAGACCGGAAACGCTCCAGCGTTTCCCGGTTAACCGGATGTTTTTGGCCATCTTCCGTGATGAGATAATCGAATTCTTCTGCATGCTCTTTTTCATGAGCCACTTCGGGCGGCAAGTCTTCCAGCATGTTCAAAATACCGTCCCGGATTTCAAAGGTTTTTCCTAATGCCGTACAATGCAGCTTGCCGCGGCGGACTTCACGCGCATCTTCTTCTGCAATCTCCAGCTTCCATTCCGGCCCCGAATAACCCAGATATTCCAACTTTTCAAGCAATGACTTCTTCATACAAAATCCTTTTTGACGGGATCCCAGTCGTAAAGGCGCATATCCGCAACCTTTCCCTGCAGAACTGACATCACGAGGTAACGGACCCCCGGATATGCCGGCTCCCCTTCAGAAGTAGCCACCCGTTTGTCCTCAGCTGAAAAATACGCTCCGCAATCGATATGAGAATGATAAATAATCCGGATTTCTTCACCCTTTTCGCGAAGCTCTTTCTGAATCAATAATAATTCCCGGGGATCAATGAAATAAGCCGTCGCGGCCGTTCGCGGAAAGTTTTCCGGATCAAGCTGATGATATTTGTCCTGCGCGTTTTGGCAGGCGCGAATACGGCTGAGCCGGTTCGGCGCATCTTTTGGCCCTAAAATCATGCCGCAGCATTCATAGGGATATTCCCGTTCGGCCTGTTCCAGAATCGGTCGTAAAATGGTCTCTTCCACCGCGCCCTTTACCTGCAGATTTACCATAATTGGGTGCTCAAATATTTATCACCGCCATCCGCAAAAATGATCACGACAATCCCTTCCCGAATTTCGCGGATGATTTCCAAAGCGCCGTACAGCGCCCCGCCTGCCGACGGACTTACCAGCAGTCCTTCCTTGCGGGCCAATTCACGCGCCCAATGATACGCTGGTTCTGTAGGAATGGTCAACCGTCGGTCATGGCGGCTTTCCTGATAAATACCCACCGGAGGATCGGCGGACTGCATATTTTTCCAACCTTCAATCCCGTGAAACGACTCCGGCTGAAGGGCCACCACGGAAATCTCAGGTTTTTTTTCTTTAAGAAAGAATCCCGTCCCCATCATCGTACCGCTGGTGCCCATCCCGCCGACCAAATGTGTAACCCTGCCTTCGGTGTCTCTCCAGATTTCCGGACCCGTGCTCTGGTAATGCGCTTTCCAGTTCGCCTCATTGCCGTATTGATCCGGAAAAAAGTATTTTTCAGGATCCCGAGTGACAATATCCGTCACCACTTCACGGGCTCCATCGCTGCCCTTGAGCGGATCAGAATAGATCACTTCCGTTCCGTAAGCTTCGATAATTTTTTTACGTTCCAGGCTCACATTCTCGGGCATGACCAGTTTCACCGGAAATCCCATCGCCGCACCGATCATGGCATAAGCGATGCCGGTATTCCCCGAGGTGGAATCGATCAGGGTCTGGCCTTTTTTAAATTTACCGCTGGCCAGGCCTTCCCGGATCATATTATAGGCAGGACGGTCTTTAACGGAACCACCGGGATTAAACCACTCCGCTTTGGCATAAACCTCGACGGAAGCCGGCACAAAGTCCGGCAGCACCCGGGATAATCTCAGAAGCGGTGTATTCCCGATCTGATCCAGAATATTACTGCGACAAGAATTTTTTTGTGACGACACGGCCATGTTCTTAAATCACCACACTCAACAGGAAAGATTGGAAAGGAAAACTACCGGGAGGACGGCTTAATCTTCATGCCGTATCCGGATAATCCCGCCGGAATTGGCCGAAACCAAAACCTCTGGCCCAAGCTCTTGCGTCTCAGGCCGGGATGTCCGGAACAAAAAATCCACGTGATCGTATTGAGAAAACCATCCGGAGTCCAGTTCCATAGCAGGCTCGCGCAATTCCCGGGTAGCCAGTTGGCTCTTCTTTCCTCCGGCGCGAACCCCGATTACCTGGACATGATAAACGGTTCCCTGCGCTTTTTCAAAGCCATAATCCACGGCCAGGTCGCGGAAAACCAAACGGTTTTGCCGGACATCAAAGCTATCCAGAGGATTGGCCTGAGAAAACCAGTAGCGTCCGATAATGTCCCGCCGCTCGATCAGAAAATTTGCAATATATTGCTCGGCTTCGGGATTACTGTATTCAGCTGCCTTGACGACAGTGCGGATATCTTCATCCGTAAAAGCCATGATTTGCTTGGCCGCCCAAAAGCCGTCGGCCCGCGTAAGATTTTTAAACGCATAGAAGGGAAGCTGCGTCTTGAAATCGGCCGGATCGAAATAGCGGTTATCCAGATAACCCACGGCGGGGGGATAAGGAACTTCTTCTCCGATCTCTTCCCAGCGCTTCTGCCAAGGCTTCTTCCACCAACCAAGAGAAAGAAAGGCCTTAAAGGATTCTCCATAATCCAGCATATGCTCATGCGTGAACATCGGCGGTTTGGTTTCATCCGTTCCGGAACCCAAAGCACCGTTAAAATCGATCAGATAATGCTTTAAAACCTTTTTTCCATCCCGTTCGACGACGGCATCGAGAGTATTTCCATCCCGAGTATCGTAATTGTTAAGCCAGGAACCAAACACTTGAAGCGCACGCACCTCACGGCGATGCCGGTGCAGTATTGGATCTTCTGGGTCTTCACCCCGGCGCCCATGGAAACTGAAATAGCCTTTCATATCCCCTTCGATCAATTTGCTTGCCGATGCACGATACCGGCCCTGGTCATCCTGCGGCACAAACAGCAAAATTTCCTCCAGCTTTTCCTGGGTCAACGGCTTTTTAAAACCGGTTGAATCGTACAACGTGGCATCTTCAGCCGGCTGAAGCTGATCCAGCGTAAAATATGTGATCGTATATTGCGGCACGTTGTAACCGAGCGCATGATACACGCGGCTTGAAACAATTTCGGCCCCCGTTGCCAGTTCAAAATTATCAACCGGGTCAAACTTCACCAGATAAACATCGCCCCGGGAGTCGCTCACGAAAAAGCCCGGATGTAATCCCGTGAACTTTCCGCGGATAACCGTTAATTTTCCGCTTGTGTCCGGCCCATTCGTCGTATGGGGTCCTTTGCCCAGTTCTTCCTGCGACAGCCGCTCGCGGGCATGCCGGTTGGTAAAAAATTCGGAATCGGGCACTTCGTCATAGCGGTTGATATTGCGGGAGGGGGCTTCTTTACGGAAAACCGCCCGATAAAGCCGGTCCAGATGGAGATAATTGACGGCTTCATAGTAGATGTTGTTTTCGAAAGCATCTTTGTAAAGCGAGGTCTTGTGCTTGCGAAATTCCGCGGCATCCACTCCCTGGGCCGGAGCAGCAGGCACCAGCAGAAGGCCTGCAATGGCAAGCATGAATCCGCGCTTAAAAAGGAAGTCGGCTTTTAACATAGACGTTGGTCCCTTCATCACTGTGAGCCATTTCCACCGATAGCAGCGGAATATTGGCTGCACTCAGCCGGAATCCCAATCCATAGGATTCGCGAAAATCCTTTAATTGAAATTCGCTGAATTCACTAAAAACCTGCCCCTGGTCCCAGAAAACCACGGTATCAAGTTTGTAATAACGATATTCCCAAATGGTATAGCGGTATTCCACGTTAAACAGAAGCGCGCTTTCATCCCGAAAACGATTATTATCAAAACCACGCAGGGTATGACTCAGATGCGGAGCCACACCATAACCCCCAAGCATCGGCATCTGATGAAAAGGAATGGTGCCGCCATTGATTTCATCATTGTGCTGTCCATAAAACCGGAAAGCGAGAACCCGGCGCGTCGAGCCGAGCGCGAGGTAATGCCGCACATCGGCAACATAACGGAAGAAACGGGCATCAGAACTGTTCAATCCTTCATGATAGCTGAAGGCAAAACGTCTTAAACCGCCGCTGGTCGAGTTTTCATTCTGGTTCCGGGTATCATGCTCGGCCTCAAATCCCATGATCAAGAAGGAATCTCCATCCAGCCCCCCCAGAACGCAGGTTTCGCTGAATACGCCTTCGCCAATCTGCCCCCGGCCACCGTCTTTGCCGCCATTGATATTCACGTTCTGATAGGCCAGAAAAGTTTTCCCGGACACCATGGGGCTCCATTCATATTCCAGTTCGGTCCGGATCGTTGTGGTCTCTGTCCCGTAAACATAGCCGTCCCCTTTACTGGTATTGGGTCCAATACCGTAAAAGTGTTCGAGTCCGCGCCATTCATAATCGAACATCGAGCGGGCTGCAAGCCCCGTCCCGCCGATGCGCTCCAGACCGACTTCGGCACCCGTTTCAAAAACATCAAAACCGGAACGACGGATCCATCCATTTAATACAGTATCCGGAAACCGGTAGCGAAGTCCGGCCAGCCGGATAATATCCAATTTGGCTCCCGCACCGATCTCAGAAATGTTCACAATATTCAAATAAGGAGAAATGCCGCGGTTCTTCAGCTGATCGTAGGTCCAGCGGATTTTCTTATCAATATGATAGTCTTCGATGAAATTCAAGGTGCCGCTCACCGGCCACCGAATCAGCTCAAAGGGATAAACCGGCCAATGCAATAAAGCCTTTTTCCAGAATGACATCGGCTTGAGCGGCTCGTCGTAAACAGGCGCGTAACGATCATAGCCCAAATTATCCTGCGCCTGCAGGCCCGCCGGCCACAGCAAAACGACCGTCAACAGCACGGCCATCAAAACGTATGATTTTTTTCGGGGATTAAACATGTTGTGTAGGAGTTTCGGCCTGGGGGCCATCTTTCTTTACTTCCGTTCCGGACTCAATTCCAGTTTCGTCATCGAGCTCATGCAAAGCCATTTCGGAAAGCGCCTTTTCAAGTTCCCGCAGTTCATTAAAGAGAACCATACTCAAAAGGTAGTGCTGTTTATCTTCTCCCTGCAAAAGATACGGTCGACCCGACAATTTGGAACCGGATGCCACCAACTCAACAAAATCTTCCGCCGTATGAATATCTTTCCGGACCTTCAAATACTTCCATTTTAAATGGACCAAAGCCCGAGGCCGAGAATAAACCGTATTATTCCGGACGAAATTATAATGCGTTTGCTCAAGTCGCTCAAATAAATAATCAATCCGGGCTTCTTCATAAGGCAAAGACCCGGACGGGTTTTGGGACAGAGCTCCTATAAGGCTAATGTCGGCATAAACGGGGGCCGGGGCAAGCAATATGGAAGAAGGGGTTTCCCCTTGCTCTTGCGGCATTGATGCGCAACCCGTCAAGGTCGCCAAAATGACCAAAATGAGCATCCGGAACCAGGTTTTCCGTAACGGTTCCATACGGATTCAAGAAGGCAAAAATTCGGATCGTTTAGCCAGGTAGGGTTTTAGCTCTGGATGGTCCATAAGATCCAGGGCCGCCGCCAGATAATACGCGGACAAGAAATACCATTGGTCCCGGACAGAAAGAAAATCCCGCAAGAGCGCCACAATCTCTTCTTCGGCCAGAATTTCCATTTCCGTCTCTTCCAGCACGGGGCGCACCAGACGCAGGATATCCCGGTCCAGCGTATTTTGCAAAAGTTCAATGGCGTGCGCGTGAAGCGGATCACGGCTGCCTGTTTCGATCAACCGGTCGTGAATAATTTGCAGCTTTTCCTGCGGATATAATAAATTCAAAAAGAGAAAAATGCGTTCAAAGCTTTCATCATGAATGGAGCGAAGCAGCATTTCCAGATAATCCGTCTGATCGGAGGCTTGTTGATTTTCTTTATAAGAATGCGTCAGGCTTTCAATGCTGCTCATAATTTTGACTTCTCGCGTAATCTCGCCTTTGATCAAAAAACGGTTCATTTTGATTGCTGCATTCCGTTCATGCAGCCGGTTCAGAGATTTACTAACCATATAGCGAAGCCCATGATCCTGAATCTGGGCAAGGCAGGCAAGCAGCAGATCCACCGTTTCCTGACGCGGCATCAGTTCCAAAAGGCGGACCGCCCGGCGGCGCGTTTCCATGGCAAGCGGAGCGTTCCGGATGATTTCACCCAGTCTGAGCAAGGATTCTTCCGGAAAATCCTGCACCAGCCGTGAACTTTCCTTTGTTCCGGATGTGATCTTAAAAATCATGCTCTCCAGTTTTTCGAGCTCCTCATCCTCGGCCCGGGAAACCTGCCGCGGTCCTTGTTCCGCCACTTCCAGCGCTTCCCGATGCAATAACTTTTGAACGGTCTGCCGCACTTCTTCGGGTTTTTTTCCGGAACGTTCATATAGGAAACAAGTCAAAGAAGCCAGTTTTCGGGCATAGGGTGAAGGATGACGTGTAAGCGGTTTGATCGACTGCCAGTTCTTTTCGGCATGAAGCGCCCCCAAAACATCCGTCGCGCGTTTTGGTTCTGTCTCCTGCGCTGCCTGGCTTAAAAGGTTTTGACGCAGCATATTTGAATAGCCTTTCTGCATACGCCATACAAGAAAAAACCAGAGCGGCAAAAGGCACAAAACCAGCACACTCAAACGAATGTCGGAAAGACCCAGCAGCGGCGCCGCAATGGCAATGTAGACACCGCCTAAACTTTTGGCGATCCGGTACCCAAGCATGTCGATTACCGGCTTAACTTTATAGCGTATGGCACTGGGAATAGGCAGATATAAAACTTCTTTGCTCGCCTGTTGAATGGAGTAATTAGCCGATCCATCAAAAGCCTTCAGAAACAGGGCGGTTCCAAGCAGCGGATAAACAAGAGTGCCCGCCGATCCCAGCAAGAGCCCTATCGGAAGAATCCAGAGCGCCGTTCCCACCCCAAGGTAGCGCAGCACAATACTCGTGACAAACAACTGCATGACAAAAGAAAGCGCATTCAAAAAACTGAAAAATCCGCCAAAAAAAGCCGTGCGGGCATCCCGTCCGGAAATCGCCACTTCCACCATCGCATTAAACTGGTTATCGACAACCGCTGACGCCATTTTTGCAATCATAATGATCCCGGCCAGGGCCATCAGATAAGTAGAACCCATTAACAACTTGCGCCCGGAATCTGGAGAAGCTGCTCCTTTTTTTTCTGCTTCCACGCTCTGCTTTTCTTCCGATTCAGAGGAAAGATGCTTCCAGTTTGCTGTGACTAGCACATTACAAATACCTATCACCGCCGCAATGGCCAGCAGCAGATTTTCCGTTCCAAGGACACCGACCAGCTGCTGCGTCAATATGCCGCCCAACACACCTCCGATACTGCCGCCACTTAAAATAAAGCCAAACAAACGGCGTGCTTCCAGCGGGTTAAAAATATCATTGGCCAGAATGAAGAACTGGGTGGTCATCAGCACGGAATAAGACGCGGCCCACACATAGAAAAACGCAGAAAGATAAGGAATCTGCATCCGAAACAACAGCCAGAAACCGATCAGACAAGCGATGAAGAAAAGCAGCACTCCGTTATAGAGCATTTTGCGGGAAACCCGCTTGGAAAACTGAACAAAAAACCAGACCACCGCAATAAGAAAAACACCTTCTCCCATATAAACATAGCGGAGATTCTCGGCGCCCAACTCGTCAATAAACAGTGAATTGCGCACTGGTTTGAGCATCCAGATGGTGGCAATAATAGAAAAGAAATAAAAGAACATCAGAAACGCTTTAACGCGCTCGTGCGGACGGATGTCGACGAATCGGGAAATAATTCCGGAGGATTTCTTTTTGCTTTTCATCGTTTACTCGGACAAACCAAATGCATCAGGAATCAGGCGGAACTGAATATCGCCTGTTTCGTTCCACATGATGGAAAGAACATCAAATGAAAAGGAACGATCCTGTATTTTTCGGTCTTTAATGTACCACTGCGCCACCTGAAGAATCTTTTTTTGTTTATAATAGTGAACGGCTTCTTCAGGAGCTCCAAACCGGTTGCTGCGCCGGGATTTAATTTCGATAAAACAAATCTTCCTGTCTTTTTCGGCAATCAAGTCAATTTCCCCAAGCCGGCACCGGTAATTTCTTTCGAGAATCCGGTACCCAATCTTCTCCAAATATCGGCCACCCTGTTCTTCTCCGCTTTTTCCCGTCTTGATATGCTGGCCGCTCACTCTTCCTTTTTCATTCATGAGAGGGCTCCTTCTTCCGGGACCACCGCACCAGCCGCGACCGGACTGAAACTTTTACAATGAA
>CAZGID010000064.1:0-12051 GCA_964526065.1 uncultured bacterium | reverse complement strand
CAATGAATGTGACATTCTTCGAAGCGGACAAAAAGATGCCGTTCGCCCAAATGCGTCCCTTCCCCCTGAATCGAGGAAAAGATTTCGGAAACGCGTGCCTTATCGGCGGTTGCGGGATGCTTCATGACTCAATAAAGGATCCGGAAGGCCCGCCTGTTCAAAACCCCGGGCCCGCAGAAGGCAGCTGTCGCAGCGGCCGCAGGCCTGTTCTCCGCCCTGATAACAGGACCAGGTTTTTTCATAGGGCACTCCCATTTCCATTCCCCATTCGATGATTTGTTTTTTGCTGAGCCGCACGAGCGGCGCCAGAATCTTGAACGCCTTGCCTTCACTTCCGGCTTTGGTTCCGAGGGTAATCATTTTTTCAAACGCCTCAAAATACTCGGGCCGGCAATCCGGATAACCGCTGTAATCGAGAATATTGGCGCCGATCACCAACGCTTCGGCCCCTTCCGTTTCCGCGAGCGACGCCGCAAGCGACAACAAAATAGTATTGCGGGCCGGCACATAAGTCGCGGGAATTCCGGCGCTCATCGTCTCCGCCGGCCGGTCTTCGGGAATGGCCTGCGACGCATCCAGCAGCGCACTGCCTTTCCACGGCAGCGGCACTTCCAGAACGTGGTGTTTTAAATTGAGATACGCAGCCAGCGCCCGGGCGGATTGCAGTTCCCGTTCATGACGCTGCCCGTAATAAACGGTCAAGGCCGTGACGGCATAGCCTTGCGCCAGCACGGCGTACAAAGCCGTCGCGGAATCAAGTCCGCCGGAAAGCAAACAAACGGCTTTAAGCTGTTTTTCGGAATTCTCTTTTTTCATGGAAATCAGATCAGCGGCCGGACCTGCTGAATATGGCGCAGTTTCTCGCCGAGGAATCGCTCACCGGTTTTCTGAAAGTCGCGCGGCATATCACTGACAAAAATCTTCATCCGCCCTGGGTGCTTGCCGGGACTGCGCAGCCCCTTTTCATCCAGCAAGGCCGTCAGGCGCTGCACCGTGGGACCGGCAGAATCCACAATGGAAACCCGCGGGCCCAGCACTTCCTGAATGCCCCGGCGCAGGAGCGGGTAATGCGTACAGCCGAGAATCAGCGTGTCCACGCGCTTTCTTATTATAGGCCGAAGATAGGCTTGAATCACGCGCAGAATGACCTGCCGGTCCGACCAGGCCGACTCGACCAGCGGAACGAACAGCGGGCAGGCCTGCCCCGTCACCTGGACCCCGCGTCTGCCGGCTTTAAGCGCCGACTCATAAGCCCCGCTTCCAATTGTGGCCTGGGTCGCAATCACGCCGATTTTGCCCGTCCGGGTGACACGCAGAGCTTCCTCAACCGCCGGCTGCAGCACATCCACCAGCGGGACACGGAATTCGCGCCGGATGCGGGGAAACGCCGCACTGGAGACCGAATTGCAGGCGACCACCACGGCTTTCACGTGATGCTTTAAAAGGAAACGGATATTCGAGAGCGATAAGGCCGTAATCTGGCGGCGGGATTTGATTCCATAAGGAAGATGCGCCAGATCCCCGAAATAGATAATCGATTCGGCAGGCAGGCGTTTCCGGAGTTCCCGGACCACCGTCAATCCACCCAGCCCGGAATCAAAAATGCCGATCGGCTTAGTCAGAGGAATCCTCGTCAATTACGCAAAGCAATTCATCCGACGAAACCACTTCACCTTCATCGTAATACACTTCGGCCAGCACCCCGGAAACAGGAGCCGGCAGCGTGACGACCCCGTCTTCGGTCAAAAGCTCGACCAGGTCATCCCCTTCAGCGACCGGATCGCCTTCCTCAAAGAACCAGTTCTGAATTGTCGCTTCTTCATATTCCTTGCTCAGATTTCGTAATGAAACTTCCGTCATGATACCGTCCTCGTCTTGATTATTTTTTGGATACGTGAAAAACTTCTCCCGCATGATACGAACTGCGCACATACGGCCCGGCAAAAACATGCCGGAATCCCATTTCAAGCAGCGAAGCTGCCAGCTGGTCAAAATAAGCCGGCGACTTGAATTCCACCACCGGCAGATGCTTCAGTGTCGGCTGGAGATACTGGCCCAGCGTCAGAATATCGCAGCCCGCCTGTCTTAAATCCCGGGCGGTTTCAAAAATTTCTTCCTCGGTTTCACCGAGCCCCAGCATCAAGCCGCTTTTGGTCGTCCGTGCCGGATCGATTTCCTTCACGATTTCCAGCACCCGCAAAGAGCGTTCGTAAAAAGCCTGCACCCGCACCGGTTTCTGCAGCCGGCGCACCGTTTCAATATTGTGATTGTAAACTTGCGGCCCGGCTTCCACCACCTGGCGAATCAGCTCCGGCCGGCCATGAAAATCCGGCGTCAGCACTTCCACCTGGCTGTCCGGGATTTCGCGGTGAATCGCCCGCACGGTTTCGGCAAAATGCGCCGCGCCCTCATCGGCCAAATCGTCGCGCGCCACCGAAGTCACCACGATGTACGTCAGCCCCAGTTCCCGCGCGGCATGCGCCACCCGGTCGGGTTCATCCGGCATGAGCTTCTCTCCGCGGCCGGTCTCGATCGCACAAAAGCCGCAGCTGCGCGTGCACGTATTGCCCAGAATCATAAACGTCGCCGTCTGGCGGGAATAACACTCGGAGCGGTTTGGGCACAGCGCGGATTCACAAACGGTATTCAGACCGTATTTGGCGAGCGTTCCGTGCGTCGCCGACGTCGTGGGTTGTGGAAGCGTCCGGCGCAGCCATTCCGGCAGCCGGGGTCGTGCTGTCATCATCTTATAAGTTCTCCAAGGCCGGATTTGTAACAGAAAGCCCCGGGGGTGTCAAGCTGGGGAATCCATGACACGTTGAAATCGTGCCGGCCGGTGCCATGCGCCGGCACAACCAACCCGGGCTATGGACGCCCTGCGTTGGTTAGCAATTCGCGGGGAATTCCGATGTGAAAAACGCCGATCCGGCCGGCGCATTCCGGGCCGTCTTTTTCAAAAAGTCCCTTTTTGGGCAGCGCCAGCGTTGCGGTATGCGAGGCCCGGACCGCAACGTCCAGAATCTCGCCCGTATCGGCATTTAATCCCGAGGGCACGTCAATCGCCACCACGCGCGGTCCCGCCGCTTCATTGATGATTTCAATTCCGGTTTTAAACAAGCCCTCCGGCGCGCGCTGCAAACCCACGCCGAAGATCGCATCGACCACCACATCGGACTTGCGGACCGCCGCAATCAACGTCTCACGCGGTGTCGATTCAGTGACCTCCAGCATGGGAATCTTCATCCGCTGGACAATCGCCGCATTCGCCGCGGCATCCGCCTTTAAAGAAGCCACCGGGGCCAGCGTCAGGATAAAAACCTGAAACCCGCGATTGTGCAGATGCCGGGCCGCCACCAGGCCGTCGCCGCCATTATTGCCCTTCCCCACCAGCACGGTGGCGCGGCTGCCGCGCGGCAAAAGGCTGTAAATCAGCTCGGCCACCCCGCGGCCGGCGTTTTCCATTAATAGAAGAGACGGGATGCCGTAATCTTCAATCGCCTTGCGGTCAATGGCCTGCATTTCCGAAGCCGTGACTTTTTTCATGTCAAGCCGACACCGGTTCGGCAAGGAAGGTCTCTCCCCGCAACTCAACCAGCCGGACCGGCCGGAAAGATCCGATTTCCTTTTCGGAAGCCGGAAAGAGGATGCGGCGGTCATCATCGGCGCGAGCACGCAAATGACCGGCGAGGCGGTCACTCGCGCTTTCCACAAAAACGGTAACGGTCTTTCCCAGCTGGTTTTCGTGATTTTCTTTCGTAATTCGTTTCTGGATGCCCAGCAGTCCGGCATTGCGGGCTTCCTTCACTTCCAGCGGCACATCATCCGGCAGTTTGGCCGCCGGCGTGGCAGGACGCACCGAGTACTTATAAATGTAGGCCCCGTCATACCGCAATTCTTCCAGCGCGCGCTCCGTCGCCCGGTGATCTTCTTCCGTTTCGCCTGAAAACCCCGCAATAATATCCGTCGTCACAGAAATGCCGGGAATCATTTCACGCATGCGTTCGATCTTGGCGCGGTATTCTTCATACGTATGAAGCCGCTTCATGCGCTTCAGAATCCGGTTGGAGCCCGACTGCAGCGGCAAGTGAAAACGCCGTGAAATTTTGGGATTGTCCCGAATCACGCGGTACAGTTCTTCAGTGGCATCATGCGGATGGGACGTCGTAAAGGAAATGCGTTCCAGGCCGTCGATCTGAGACAAAGTTTCAAGCAACTCCGGAAAGCCCACTTCCTCGTTTCCGGCTCCTCCCCGGTAACTGTTCACATTCTGGCCCAGCAGAGTTATCCATTTCACCCCATCTTTTGCCAGGCGGCTGGCCTCGCGATAAACTTCGCGCGCCGGCATGGAGACTTCACTGCCGCGCGTAATCGGCACAATGCAAAAGGTGCAGACTTTATTGCAGCCCGTCATCACCGGCAGCCAGGCATGATACAGCCCTTCGCGCCGGATCTGATCCGTATATTCAATACCGAGTCCGTCCTGCCGAATGCGAGCCGCCTGTTGGCGCGTGCGGCGCACTTCATCCAGCAGATCAGGAAGATCACGCACATTGCGCGTCCCGACCATCAGGTCGAGATGGGGAAAGCGCTTGAAGAGCGACTCCCGGTGCTCTTCGACCATGCAGCCCATCAGCCCCACAATCAGTTCGGGATTCTGCTTCTTCGCCTGCGCCAGAATCCCCAGTCTTCCATAAACACGTTCTTCGGCATGCTCCCGGACCGAACAGGTATTCATTAAAACCACATCGACTTCCGGCTCCGCCGTATTCTGGGGGGCGCCGGGCAGGACATCCGGATGGACGATTTCATAGCCCCGGGACGCCAGAAGCCCCTGCCCCACCTCGGTGTCGTAGACATTCATCTGGCAGCCGAAAGTGATACAAGATACGCGGAGCGGTCTATTTTCCCTATTGGGGGAAAGTTTCGTGTCCGGCATTTTAACTCCTTTTCATATAAGAGGTTCCAGGGACGGTTCAGCTCGTAATCAACGACCTGATCATCCCGCACCATAATACGTTTAAAAATGATCCTTATAAACTCCTTGATGTCGAAATCAGTCCACTTGTGCTCCTTGACCATCACATTTCTCAAAAACTGCTGCGCTCTCAGCCGCTCGTCTATCCCCCGGTCGTGGTCCAAGGCCGACAGCTGCAACTGTTTGATCTGCAGCTTGAGCTCTCTCTCCTCTTCCCGGAGTTTCTGGAGATGCGCTCTGTAAACGTCGATATTCATCATATCTGCGTTATATAGCTCGCAATGATCCCCCTGCTTGGACAGGTTCCGGTCTAAAGCTTTTTGCTTCTCGGCGATCTGATGGTCATAGTGCTCATTGTGCTCGTTTGATGATGCCTTTAACAGACTCTCCAAACCATCGCCAACCTCTTCAATTTTGCATAATTCCTCAAGAATTTTCCAGATTTGATGGTGCAGGTTTTCGGCCGTTGTTTGCCCGTTCGAGCATCTCATATAAGGATAGCTCTTTGCCGCGCATCGGTACCAGGCTTTCTTAAGCTTTCTCCTGTGATCCGTCACAATCATGGCGCCGTAGTATTTCAGGCCGCATAAGGCACAATAGGTCACGCCAGACAGGTAATAAATATTGCCCTTGAATTTTACGCTATTGCTTCTGGCGTTCTGCTTAAGCCTCCGCTGGACTAGCTCAAAAGCATTTTCATCGATGATTGGCTCGTGCACTCCGTCCACCTCGATAATCTTCGAAGAAGGATTCTTCACGTACCGGTAGCCTTTGCCTCCTGATGTCTTTTGCTTTGTGTCATAACGGCGTCTGTTCCACACTAATTTACCAAGGTAAACCTTATTTTTCAGGATATCACAGATCAATTTTGTACCGAACTTACCCCCGCTTCGGGTCGGAATCTTCTTATGAAAAAGCATGCCTGCTATTTTACTCGTGGAGTGCCCGGCAAGATACATCGAATAAATTTCCTTAACAAGCGCCGCCTCGTTTTCGACGACTTCCAGCTTTTTCGTCTCTTTGTTATAACGATAACCGTACGTAGCATACCGGGAACCCTGCCAATGACCTTTCTTAAACCCCATAACCATCCCCGGGACAACACGCTCAATAAGGCGGTTCCGTTCAAATTCGGCTGAACTTCCGATCATATGGATAAGAAATTTTCCGGCGCTGGTTGACGTATCAAAGGGTTCCGTCGCTGATTTTATGCATATCCCAAAACCTTCGATTTCCTCTAAAAATGTTAGCAAATCCTTCAGCCTGCGGTTAAGGCGGTCCAATTTATAAACCAGAATCATGTCGAAAAATTTACGGCCAGCATCAGACCGGAGCATCCTAAAAGCGGGGCGGTCCATCGAACCACCGCTATATCCGTCATCTTCAGCAATCATTTTGGGAGAGAGATCAACACCGGTGATGCTCAGGTGAGGATACCGACGGACGAGCAATGCTTCCAAGGCTCCTGTTCCGCATCCAACATCCAGAATTTTTTCATGGCTTTCCAAGCGAAGTTTTCTCTCCATGATCTGAAGCGATGTCCGGATATACCTTTGCCATCTGGCATCGTATGTCTCCGCCATGCAATCGTATTGGCTTCGAACTACTTTTTCGTTATTCGAACGGATGTCACTCATCCCTTACCTTGTCTTTCAAATTAAAACTGGATCCAGAAGCCGAAGGAAGATTCCCAATTCATTCACTAACACTTATATGATGCTTCCACCCCCATGAACCATGAAGGTTACAATGTTCGATTGCAGTCAGGGTTGCGGAATTTTCCAGCATAAGCTCGAAAGAGAGAAGGGGGCGATTGTAAAGCGGCGTCAAAATCGCATGATTGACCATGACGTCTCCGACATACAAATTCACCCAATCGATATAATGAAATACTTCCATTTCATGAATCTCTTCCGGTCCAATCTCGATTCGGACAAGAAAGGGCTCTTTTACTTTCACCTTCTTCGGTGCATGAATCATGGGAATGTGACCCCGTTCATGACCCGTGACTTTTTCTGGATCCTTGGCCCAATTAATTCCCTTAAAAAGCTCCGCTTGATATTCGTAAACTTTTTGAGTGGCATCGCGGCGCTCGGCGGTTACCTTTTCAGCCCATCGGCTTGTTGTTTCTGCTATAACCGGAAGACTCCCCGACAAAGCACCGAGCAAAAATGCGGATGCTCCAGAGACCGATTGTTTGATAAATGTCCTGCGATTTATCGCTCCCATAAGTTCCCCTCCTTTCTGAAGATGTTTTTCATGTCTTTTTGTTCGTTAATATTCAGAAACAAATTGTCAAATGAAAGCAGAAGAATTTTGATTGCTACAATGTTGCTCAAAAACTCCTGCATGGATAATTGTTTCATTTCAATAGATTTGAGGATCGTATCACGAAGCCCCGGCTCATAAATTCCTGGGAATGGCTGTTCAGAGAACTTATTGCACGAATAAAGGGTTACGTTACTCTCATTTTTGTGGCACTCTATCAGATGCTTGATAGCAGCGGATGTCAACGCCGGCATGTCGCAAGTCAGAACGACAAGGGATGAATTCTCAAAAAGGCAACATGCGGTGTAAAGACCTCCCATCGGGCCCTTTTCCGGTATCAAATCTCTTTCGATCCGGCATTTTAAAAAGGAATAATCCCGTGATGCATTGGTAATCACACACGGATCAAGTTCAAGCTCCTTTAAAAGATTAACCACCCTTTGGATCATGGGAATACCCCCAACCAAAGCCAACGCCTTATCCTCCCCAAAGCGGCTGCTTTTGCCTCCAGCTAACACGATACCCTGAAATTTCACGGTGTGACCTCTGTGGAATGGGTGCAAAGAATCCATTCGCTAGTTCCATCTTCATAAACTTCTTTCTTCCAGATCGGAACTTTCTTTTTGATTTCCTCAATCACAGCACGGCAGGCCATGAAGGCTTCTTCCCTGTGGGCCGAGCGCGTCTCAATAATAACGGCTACATCGCTAACATCGAGCCAGCCCACACGGTGCAATACCCGTATCCGGTCAACACTGTAATTGTGTTTTACGTGATCACTGATCGCGGCGATCTGTTTATCCGCCATGGATTCGTAACATTCGTAATAGAGTCTTTTGACAGCCCTGCCGTTCTGATGATTTCTGACCGTTCCGACAAAGTGCACGGAAGCCCCGCATGAAGCTGTGGGTTTTTCTTTGAGGAATGTTTCTACGGAAATCGGCTGATGGGTGATATGCATCTCATCCCCCCGCCACAGGCGGCAGTAAGGCGAGAGTATCGTGATCCTTTAACTCCTGATTTTCGTCAGCGAAATTTTCGTTGATCGAGTAAAGCAAGGGCAACCCCTCTAGACGAGAAGCATCGGCGTCTCGAAACAATACCCGTACTGTTTCCCTGACCGTTGCTCCCTGCCGGATCTCCATGGTGCGCTCACCCGTTCCAAACGCATCTTTAAGCTGTGCAAAAAAGAGAACTTTAATCGTCATAAGTCCCATTCCCCGCCGGTATAAGATCAACACGGACTTTTTGCCCCTTTTTGACGGTCCTTCGCGAAGGCGGAATAACGATAAAACAATTTGAATTCTGCAAAGACGAGATCATATGGGAACCCTGCCGTCCGAGAGGAAATACGGTTTTTTCTTTCCCCTTGTCCGTAACTTTTGCTTTCAAAAAAAGGATTTTCTTCTGATCCGGTTTTACAGCCGTACCCATCTTTGCCGACTCCCGTTGGAGGTATGGAGAACGAAAACAGAACATACGGCGAAGCACGGGAAATACATATTCGTAAAAACAAGTGAAGACGCTGGCGGGATTTCCCGGTAAGCCGAAAATCAACGTCTTCCCTCTTTTTCCGAAATAAAGCGGCTTGCCGGGTTTTTGACCGACTTTCCAGAAAATGGTTCTGACTCCGGCTGCCTTCAGAATGTCTTTAACATAATCGTATTTTCCGACGGAAACACCTCCCATGAGAATAAGGACATCGCTTTGCCTGAGCGCCATACCTACCGCCCTTTGTAGTGTGCTGGGATTGTCTTTGATCCTGCTTACTTTCAAAGGATGAATTCCCATCTTTTCCAGAGCGGATCGTATCATCAAGGAGTTGCTGTCGTATATCTGTCCCGGCCCGAGCGGCATCCCAGGTCTCACAAGTTCATTACCGGTCGTAATGAGCCACACCCTCGGCTTTTCAAATACCGTTACCTTGTCTTTTCCAAGCATGGCCAGAATTCCGATCGTTGCAGGATGGATCAGAGAACCTTTCTCCAGAACTTTTCTTCCTCTGGCGATTTCCTCCCCTTGGTACCGGATATGACGGCCGGAAGGAATGAACCGATCGATGACAAGAAAGTCACCCTCTACAGTTGCCTCCTCCTTTGGCATCACGGTATCAGTGCCTGCGGGAATAAATGCACCGGTCATGATCCGGCAGGTCTCCAAAGCTTTCACGGTGCGTTGACGCGCATCTCCGGCTTTGATGTCGCCCGAAATCCTCAAAGGAACAGGTTTCCCCTTCTGAGCACGCCGTGTTTCCTTGGAACGCAGAACAAAACCATCCATCGCCGAATTATCCGCAACCGGAAGATCGATCGGTGCACGAATATTCTCGGCCAGAACGAATCCAAGCGCGTCCTGAATCCTGACGGTCTTTTTCTTCGACCGCGGAATGTTCCTTTCCATCAAATGCTGCGCTTCTCCAAATGAAATCATGCGACCGCCTCCATCAGTAATTTGACCGCGATATAAAGGACAAGCCCTGCCAATAACTGCTGTAATCGCATTTTAGGTATTCGATAAGCCCCCATTCTTGAGCCGATCTGGCCACCGAGGAAAACCGCCAAACCCAAAGGAAGAATCCATCCAAGATGGGATGGCCCTTTTGCGAATTGCCCGACCAATCCTGAAAGCGAATTGACCAAAATAAAAAAACTGGCGCTTGCTGCGGCCGCTTTAACGTTGACCCACCGCATGAGAAGGAGCAGAGGGCTTAAAAAAATTCCTCCGCCTATGCCCACGAGGCCCGCGAGCAATCCAAGCACCGCTCCCAAAGGAAGTCCGATGAGCCAGGCCTGCTTCCACGAAATATTGTTGGCATGCTCAACCCGTTCCGCCGGTAAAAACATTCTTATGGCAACGGCCAAAAGTGAGATGCCGAGAAGGAAACAAAAGAGGTCCTTGCCGATGGCAATGCCGCCTCCAACGTAGGCCATGGGAACGGATAGCACAATAAAAGGAATCACGTTTTTTAATTTGAAATGGCCGGCACGGTAAAAATGCCACGAGCCGCCGGCGGTGACGATGAGGTTACAAACCAAAGCCGTCGCAGGAATACTCTGATATGGGAGGCCTGCCAAAACCAATACCGCTAGATAAGACGATCCTCCCCCAAATCCCACCATCGAGTAAAAAAGCGCGACGAGAAAAAAACAAAGCGGAATCCAAATAGGTATTTCGGGAATCAATGTCCAGCTCCTTCCATCATGCCGTAAGCATGCAAGACGGCCGGGAAAACCGCATTCAAAGTCTCCCGGACACCGTTGGATGAACCGGGAAGATTCAGGATCAAAGTCTTGCCTTTCTGTGCCGCCAAACCACGGGAAAGCATGGCATAAGGAGTCCGTCTCTGGCCATAAGCGCGGGCCGCTTCCATAATGCCCGGGATTTCACGATCCAAGATCTCGCGGGTTGCCTCAACCGTAACATCCCGCGGGCCGAGACCCGTTCCTCCTGTCGTGAAAATAAGGGCGATACCTTGCAAGCATAATTCTTCCAGCTTTGCGCAAATAACATCTTTATCATCGGGAAGGATCGTATAGCTGGGCGTAATCCCGTAAGACTCAAGCCGTTCTTTGATGATTTTCCCTGATTTATCCTTGCGCTTCCCTTCGAACGTGCCGTCAGAAGTCACGATCACGGCCGCCTGAAACCCTTGGGGAACTCGCTCCTTAAGAGACGACTTGCCGCCCTTTTTAGAAAGAAGCTTTGTGGAAACAATCTCCATTTCCTGATCCAGCGGTTTTAGCATGTCATAAAGGGTAAGCGCCGCGATGCTCGCGCCAGTCAAAGCTTCCATCTCCACGCCGGTCTTGGCGATGGATTCAACCGTCGATGTAATGACAATTTTTTCAGGCAGGATCTCAAAATTAATTTCCACCACATCAATGGGAAGAGGATGACAATAAGGAATCAAATCACTTGTTTTTTTGGCCGCTGCAATCCCGGCAATGCGCGCCACCACAAGCGCGTCTTTTTTGGGCAGATCATTCGCTTTCAGCCGGACAACTGCCTCAGGAGTGGTGCGTAGCGTGCTCACGGCGACCGCGGTCCTTAAGGTTTCAATTTTGTCCGAAACAGATTTCACTTCATCCTCCTATTTTTCTAATGGCCGGACCGGCACCGCGCAAGGTTTCTTCAGACGAATCAAAAGACTGGTTACGAAAGGCATTCCCGGCCGGCTTGATACGCACCGCTTCCCGAATTGCGGCCGCAATCGCATCGTCGGCGGCATTTTCACGCAAGAGTGCTTTAATCGGGACTTGGGTCTCGGAAAAAAGGCATGGCCTGATATTGCCGTCCGCGGTCAAGCGGATGCGCGAGCACTGATCACAAAAAGATTCCGTGAGCGAACCAATAAATCCAACGCGCCCTCTCCCAGAAACCAAACGGAAGGTTTGAGCGGGCGCATCGTCACGCGGGATTTCTTTCAGCTGAAAGTGCTCTTGAACAATACTCCTGATCTCTCCGATGGGAAAAACCAAGTCCGGACGCCAGGCCTCTCCGCACAAGGGCATGAATTCCAAAAATCGAACATCAAGAGGCCAATCCCGGGCAAGGCCGACAAACTCAAGAATCTCATCCCGCGTCAACCCCTTCAAAGCCACCATATTCAGCTTCACTAGAAAACCTGCTTTAAGGGCAACAAACACAGACTGCATCACTTCCCGAAAGGCATTTACTAAAGTCACTTCGCGGAAGCGCTCCGCATTCATGCTATCGAGGCTGATATTAATGCGGTCAAGTCCCGCCTTTTTCAAAGCCGGAAGCATCGGATCAAGCCGGCTCCCGTTGGTCGTGATGGAAACCTCCTG
>CAZGID010000063.1:0-12067 GCA_964526065.1 uncultured bacterium | reverse complement strand
TAGCGGAGAATATAACCAAAAAGACGGCGGAAAAGAATGACACCAAAAATCAGAATCGGAATCCAGTAAGCGGGGAAACGCAGATCAAAGGTGACGGGCAAATGCGGCATGGCATCGCTATTGATAACGATCTGTCGCTTATTGGACAACCCGCTGATCGTCACATAGGGAATGGCCGAAGCCAGCGCCATCGTCAGCGAGTAGCCAATCATGCAGGCCACGGCCACGCCCATCCGCCACAGGTGCGGACGAAGATAACCGAGTAACCGGCGGTAAATCCTGGCTCCGTCTTGCGTTTTCTGATTCATGGATTTGTTCCTGCCGGGTACAGAAATACCGGAAAATCAGTGATTTTCAGGGTATCTGGGGAGGCTCACCGGAGGACCTATAATCTATCATATTCGTTGACATGGCTCAACCACGTTTGCTAGGATGCCGAACCAGGTTTACCCCCTTGCCTTGCCGGGTCTATAATCTTTCTAACCTTTTTATTTTTAAGGAGTTACATGGCTAATCCTCTTAAAGTCGGCGTCGTTGGAATCGGGCACTTGGGGAAAGAGCATGCCCGTATTTACCGGGACCTTCCCAATGTGGAGCTGGTGGGTGTTTGCGACATTTCACGGGATATGGCTTCCCGGGCGGAGGCCCTCGGCGTCCCTTTTTACACGGATTTCCGCGAGTTGCTAAAGCGGGCTGATGCCGTCAGCGTGGCCACCCCGACGTCCTCGCATTATGCGGTGGCCAAACCCTTTCTTGAAGCCGGCATCCATACTCTCATCGAAAAACCCCTGACCTTGCGGCTGGAAGAAGCCGATGAGCTCATCGCTCTGGCCCGGCAAAACCACTTGGCGCTTCAGGTGGGACATATTGAACGCCATAACCCCGGATTCAAGCGAATTGGTGAAATCGTCAAGAATATCCGTTTTTTTGAAATCCACCGCCTGGGACCATTTCAGGAGCGGATCAATGACTGCGGTGTTGTGCTCGATATGATGATTCATGATCTGGATATCGTGATGGGGCTGGTACAAGCCGAGATTGCCAGCTTTGACGCCGTCGGCATCAATGTGCTGACCCCGTTTGAAGATATTGCCAACGTTCGCATCAAATTCCGCAACGGAGCCGTTGCCGACGTGACGGCTTCACGGCTCACGCCCGAAAAACAGCGCAAAATGCGCATCTTTCAGGAAGATGCCTATATTTCACTAGACTACGGCAGTCAAAAAGCCAAAATTTTCCGCAAGGCCGGTTTCCGTATTGTTCAGGAAACGGTCGACATCCAGGAAGCGGAACCATTGAAAGAAGAGCTTTCCAGCTTCGTGTCTGGCATTCTTTCCGGAAAGAGCCCCGGCCATCCCGATGTTGCAGCCCGGGATGCCTTGCGCTTTGCACTGGAAATTGTCGAAGCGATTAAAAAGAATCATCACGAAGGTTTGCCTCTCTCCTCCTGACATGGCCCGCAAGATTTTTGTGATCGCCTGTGAAGCTTCCGGCGATATGCATGCTGCGCATCTCATCCATGAATTGAAACGGCTGGACCGCGGTTTCGATTTTCGCGGACTCGGCGGACCGCAAATGAAAGCCGAAGGCGCGGAAATTCTCCAGGACATGACACAAATTTCGGCTTTGGGGCTGGGCGATGTCATTCGCCAGTATGGGAAATACCGGTCGGTGTTTTATCGAGCGCTGCAGGATCTGAAAGACTGGAATCCGGACGCCCTCATCGTGGTCGATTCACCTGCCTTCAATCTGCGCTTTGCGCGGAAAGTAAAACAAAGCCGCCCGGATCTGGATATTCTTTATTATATTTGCCCGCAAATCTGGGCCTGGGGCCGCCGGCGGATCGGCGTGGTCCGCCGCTATATCTCAAAGCTTTTTTCGATTCTTCCGTTCGAAGTCGATTTCTACCGTGAAGCCGGGATGGATTGTGAATATGTCGGCCATCCCTTGCTGGACCGGATTGTTTCGGCCTCCACGGCCACGGGATTTCGCCGCAAGCTCGGCTTGCGGGAAGATCAACTGGCCATTGGCTTGCTGCCCGGCTCCCGGTCAAAAGAAGTGGAACGCATTCTGCCGATTCAGCTCAAAGCCGCCATGGAATTAAAACAAAGTCTGCCCGATGCCCGTTTTTTTGTAACGCGGTCCGCCAATGTGGATTTCAGGCTGTATGAAAGCATCGGGAAAAAATTCAATCTGGATTTTACATTTCTGGAAGGCCGGCTGGAGGAATGTCTCCCGGTTTTTAATTTTGCCCTCGTAGCATCCGGCACGGCCACTTTACAGACGGCGCTGGCAGGAGTCCCTTTTATTCTGATTTACAAGGCCTCCTGGTCGACTTACTGGCTCGGCCGTCTTCTGATTCAGGTGCCGTACCTGGGACTGGTGAATCTGCTGGCCGGGAAACCGGTCGTTCCGGAATTCATTCAGGGATCCGCACAGCCCAAAGTCATCGCGGCCGAGGCACGGCGGATTCTTATGGAACCGGGACATTATGAGCGGATGAAAAAAGAATTACGCGAAGCTTGTGGAAAGCTGGGCCATGAAGGTGCTAGCCGGAGGGCAGCGCGTCTTATGACGGATTATCTGAATCGAGATACTGCCAGGCAAACTCCGGTTCGACAACCGGATCGGTCCTGATCGGAAACGTCGCGATTTCAAAAGCTCCCACCAGCGCGCGATGAACGGCAAAAACCGCGCCGTCCAAAATTCCAAAAAACCAGCTGGGTTCAAGCCCCTCGTACCGCTCAGTGCCGCGCACAAGCCGCGTCGAAGCTTCCATGGGGGCCAATGCCACATTCAGAAATCCCCGCTGCAGCTTTCGAGCACGGGTTCCTTCCGGTGCCATTTCCACGGCATGCGCAGCCGCCCCAAATAAAAACATAGCAATCAGGAGAGAACAGAAAGCTTTCATGGAGGTCAATCTAGCATAGAGACAGGCTGAAAAGCAAGAACCCCGCCGGCAGTGCTGCCAGCGGGGTTCTTTGTTCCAGACGAGACTCCTGTTTTAAATATCGAAATACAGGTAGAACTCATGCGGATGGGGACGAAGTTTCATCTCCGCCACATCGACCGCACGCTTGTATTCGATCCAGGTCTCGATGACGTCTTTGGTAAAGACATCCCCCTGGAGCAGGAATTCATGATCCTGTTCCAGCGCGTTCAGGGCTTCTTCAAGAGATCCCGGAACGGTAGGAATGTCTTTCTTTTCTTCCGCCGACAAATCGTAAATGTTCTTGTCGATCGGCTGACCCGGGTCGATCTTGTTCCGCACACCGTCAAGACCGGCCATAAGCAGCGCGGCGAAGACCAGGTACGGGTTCGAGCTCGGATCCGGAGCGCGGAATTCAACGCGCTTGGCTTTCGGCGAATTCGAGTACATCGGAATCCGGCAGACCGCCGAGCGGTTACGCGCTGAGTAGCAAAGATTCACCGGAGCCTCATAACCGGGCACCAGGCGCCGGTACGAGTTGGTCGTCGGAGCCGCAAAGGCCAATACGGCCGGAGCGTGCTTCAAAATACCGCCGATGTAATATTTGCACATGTCGCTGATCTGGGCATAGCCCTTCGCATCATAGAAAAGCGGCTGGCCGTCCTTCCAGAGACTGGAGTGAACGTGCATACCGGAGCCGTTATCCTTGAAGATCGGCTTCGGCATGAAAGTCGCCGTCTTTCCATACTTGCGGGCGGTATTCTTGATGACGTACTTGTACATCATCAGATTGTCCGCCATTTTCACCATCGGAGAAAAGCGGATATCAATTTCGCACTGTCCGCCGCTGGCTACTTCATGGTGATGACATTCCACAGGAACGCCGACCTGACGAAGCGTCATCATGATTTCACTGCGAATATCGTGCAGCGTATCATGCGGCGGTACCGGGAAGTAACCTTCTTTATAACGCGGCTTGTAGCCAAGATTCGGCTTCTCGTCGCGTCCCGTATTCCAGTCACCTTCGACTGAATCGATGTAGTAATAACCAAAGTTTTCACCCTGATCGAAACGAATATCGTCAAAGATGAAAAATTCGGCTTCCGGACCCCAGAAGCTCTGGTCCGCAATTTTGCTCTTCTTCAGATACTCTTCCGCTTTCTTCGCAATGTGACGCGGATCGCGGGAGTATGGTTCCTTGCTGATCGGATCATAAATGTCGCAGATAATGCTCAACGTCGGAATCTGCGCCACCGGATCCACCACAGCCGTGGTCGGGTCCGGCATCAGGATCATATCGCTTTCCTGAATTTTCTTGAAACCGCGAATACTGGAACCGTCGAAACCAATCCCCTCGGCCCAAATGCTCTTTTCCACCTTTTCCCAATCCACCAGTTCTGATGCCGGGATCGAAAAGTGCTGCCACAGGCCGGGCAAATCGTTGAACTTGAAATCAATCACCTGAATCTTATTTTTCTGGATGAAACGCTTAATTTCATCCGGAGTCGTCGGACGAGTGGCTTCCACCAGATCCTCCTCCCGATCCTTCGAAGATACTAACGTTGACATGCTCATTCCTCCTTGGTTTCCTTTTCTGAAGTAGCTACCCGGGCCGCCCGTGTCAGGCTTTTTCCGAGGGGTCAGACATCATACTCCAGCCCTGCTGTGATGTAAACCCTCGCTCCTGCATGAAAAGTGCTTCTTTTATGAAGCAAAGGACATGCCAAGTCGAGAGCCTTTACTGCACTATAAATCGCTATAAATTGTTAAATTTATAGACGATGATTTTCGACAATAATGTGGATTTTCCCGAATTTCGACAATTTTGAAGACTAGGTCTTCAAACCGTATTTCCGGATTTTATAGCCGAGAACGCGTTCGGTAATCCCCAACTGTTTCGCCGCCTGGCGCTGGCTTCCCCGCGTCTTTTCCAGCACTTCCTGAATCATCTTTTTCTCAATTTTTTCGACCCGGTCCGGCAGCGAAACGGACGGTTCTTCTTCATCTTCAAGCGAAGAAAGCGGGTCAGGCGGATTAAAATTTTGTAACACCGGCTGTGCCTTATTTCCGGGTATAGGAAACAAGTCCGGGGTAATCGTATCCCCTTTACAAAGAATGACGGCGCGGGTAATTGCGTTTTCAAATTCCCGCACATTGCCGGGCCAGCCATAATTCATGAGATATTCCATCGCTTCATCCGAAATATAGGTAACTTTTTTCCCGTTCTCTTCCGCCGCAATTTCCAGAAAACGCTTCACGAGCAGCGGAATATCTTCTTTGCGCTCCCGCAGAGGCGGCAAAAAAATCGGAACGACATTCAAGCGGTAATAAAGATCTTCACGAAATTTTCCTTCGCGCACCATTTTTTCCAGATCGCGGTTCGTTGCCGCAATCAAACGAATATTGGCACGAATCGTTTCCGTGCCGCCCAGACGCTCAAATTCCTTTTCCTGAAGAACCCGAAGCAATTTAATTTGTGTGCTTGGAGAGACGTCACCGATCTCATCCAGAAAAAGCGTTCCGTTATGCGCCATTTCAAAACGACCGACTTTCCGGCTGGTAGCGCCTGTAAAGGCACCCTTTTCATAACCAAAAAGTTCACTCTCGAGCAAAGCATCGGGAAGCGCTGCGCAGGAAACCTTGATAAACGGGCCATCCGCGCGGTCGCTCGCATAATGAATGGCATGCGCGACCAGCTCCTTTCCCGTTCCGCTCTCCCCGCGAAGCAATACCGTGGCACGCGATTGGCTCACCAAATCAATCGAGGCGTAAACATCCGACATGCGTTTGCTTTCACCAATAATGTTGGAGGGCCGGAATTTTTCTTTCAGTTCGCGCCGCAAATTGCCAATTTCGATTTTGTCGCGTTCCCGTTCTTTCTTCATCATCAGATGAATCCGGACCGACTGCGCCACCATCCGGCTGATAATCGTCAACAGTCGAAGATCCTCTTCAAAGGAACCTTCCGTGCGGTTGTGACAATCAACACTGAGCGCTCCAATCGTCTGGTTTTCCAGCTTGATGGGAACACAAATAAAAGCGATCTGACTGCGCCGCATGTCTCCGCGGGCACCCGTCCGGTTCAAAAACATGGGTTCCGAGCCCACATTGGGAATCACCATCGGCTCGCCTTCCTTGACTACCCGGCCCGTCACCCCTTCACCCAGTTGATAACGCCCGCGCTTGATTTCTTCAAGATCCAACCCATGCGCCACTTCAATGAAGATTTCATTGGTTCGCGCATCCAGCAAGGTCAAAGTGCCCCGGCTCATTTGCATGCGCTCATCCAAAAAAGGCATCATCCGCTGGATAATTTTTTCCAGATCAATGGAAGAATTCAAAATAGATGAAAGCTCAAGAATCAGAGAAAGCTCCTGGGCTTCACGCTCATGTTTTCCCTGAAATTCACTGCTGGGCTTCATGTCTCTTCATTTACTCCGATCATAATCAATCCATACCGGTTGGCTTTTTCAATCATTTCCTCGCGGTCCAGAATAATGGTCTTATCCGCCTCATAAGCAAAGGCAGCCGCACCAATATCAATCAGTTCTTCCATGGTTCTTAGGCCTACAGCCGGCACATCAAATCTCATATCCTGATTCGGCTTTGCCACCTTAACCACGGTTGCGCCCTTGCCGCCAAGTTTCCCGGCGCGGCGGATTGCTTCGTCCGTTCCTTCGATGGCCTCTACAGCCAGAACCGCCTTCTGTTTTACAATAACGGTCTGTCCAATGTCGAGTCCGCCCACCGCCTTGGCCAGACGGAACCCAAAACGGATATCTTCCAAAATAGCAGCCGATGGCTTTTTCCGTGTCAGGATCCCCGCCGTTCCCAGCGAAGATTTTAAAAATGAAGTCGAATCAATCAAACGGATGCCCTTCTCTCCTAAATATCCGGCGATGGCCGCCAGCAGTGTATCATCTTTGAAATCGCGCGTCTTCATCACCACCCGAACCATGTCCATATCCGGACGTACATTCTGCTGAAAAAGACGCACTTTCTCAACCTTGCCCGCCATAAACGCTTCTTCCACCGCATGTTCCCGGAAAAATCGGACCAGCTTCTTTAATTCCCCGAGCTTTACCCAGGAGCAAGCTTCGGTCACACGTTCAATGGCCGGATCCGCTTCTTTTTCGATCGCGCAGGCCACTACCTTGTAACCGGCGCTGCGGGCCTCTTGCGCCGCCATAATAGGAAATTTTCCGTTACCCGCAATGAGCCCAATAGTTTTCATTAGATTGCTTCCAAGGAAACTGATGCCGGGGCCGCCATTTCCGGAAAATTCCGGTGCGGCTTAGCGGCAAACGCCGCGTTCCGAACTTTTAAGAAATTCGATCAGGATGCGTACGGCGGGACTGGAAGATGATTCCTGCTCCAGCTCACGGATGGCATTCTTAAGCGTATGGCGGGAACGAAATGCAATCTTCAAAGCACGACGAAGCGCCTGCTTTTCTTCAGCAGCATAGCCGGCACGGTCCAGGCCGACCACGTTCACAGAACAAACCTTAGCCGGATGACCATCCACCATCATAAACGGAGGAATATCCTGAACCACCTTGGAGCAGCCGCCAATCAACGCCAGCTCTCCAATCCGAACAAACTGATGTACGGCGCTCAACCCGCCGACGATGGCCCGGTCATGCACAATCACATGACCGGCAAGGGTTGCCTGATTTGCCAGCACGACATGATTGTGAACAACACAATCGTGCGCCACATGGCTATAGGCCATAAAAAGATTGTCGCTTCCGATCAGCGTTTCCGTACCCGCTTTCGTTCCTGGATTAATCGTGACGTATTCCCGGATTTTGTTGCGGTCGCCGATTCTCAAGTAACTGATGCCGCCGTCATACTTTTTATCCTGCGTCGGGCTTCCGATGACGGCTCCCGTAAAAATACGGTTCTCCCGGCCAATGGAGGTATAGCCTTCGATCACCACATGGGATCCTACTGTGGTACCATCCCCAATTTTAACGGTCCCCTCCACGACGGAATACGGACCAATCTGGACGCCTTCGCCCAATTCCGCATCCGCATGAACAATAGCCGTCGGATGAATGTTTACGGATCGACGACTGCGAATTTCACTTCCGCTTCGCATACCAGTTTCTCTCCTACATACGCGCGTCCGGCGCACTGTCCGGTCCGGGCTCTTTTTTTAATCACATCGACTTCCATACGAAGTTCATCGCCAGGCACCACCGGAGCCCGAAACTTCGCTTTATCGAGACTCATAAAATAAGCAATTTTTCCCCAGTTTGACGGCTCACTCAACATGATGACACCGCCGACCTGCGCCATCGCTTCAATGATAAGCACGCCAGGCATCACAGGATGGCCAGGAAAATGCCCCTGAAAAAAGTAATCGTTCACGGTGACCTGCTTATAACCGGTCGCCCGCTGACCCGCTTCAAAATTCTCGATGCGGTCGACAAACAAAAAAGGATAACGGTGCGGGATAATGCGTTTGATATCCTCAACACCGAGGACAGACGGAAGAGGATTCGGAATTTGAGCCGACTTTTTTCTGGACATGGCTATTTTCTTTACCAGTTCGAGATTCAAGGCATGCCCGCTTCGGGCCGCGATGATATGTCCGCGGACGAACCCGCCGCAGAGCATCAAGTCGCCCATCAGATCCATTATTTTATGACGGCAAGCCTCGTCTGCAAAGCGCAATGTGTTATCGATCGGCGCATTTTGCTCAAACACCAGCGTATTCCGCAGATTGGCTCCTTTGCCGTAACCCATTGCCAACAGCTGTTCTGCCTCTTTTTTCAGGCAGAAAGTACGGGCTGAAGCCAGCTCACGCTCAAATATTTCGGGCAAAATCCGGATCGAAAAAAACTGATCCTTGAGGTCCTCGTCCCGGTAGCTCAACGTGTAGGAAATAGAAAGATTCGTATCCGGAAGAACGATCAGCGATTGATCTCCCCGATCGACAAAGATCGGCTCCTTGATTTCAATCCATTCCCGTTCCGCGGCCTGCTCTTCAATACCGGCCGCCAGAAACGCTTCCACAAATTCTTTGGCACTACCGTCCATGCCCGGCAACTCTTCGCCGGTAACTTCGACAATTGCATTATCGATGCCCAGCCCGTGAAAAGCAGCCATCAGATGTTCAATCGTACGAACGACGCCATTGCCAACCACGAGAGCCGTCTGCCGGGTTTCGTCACTGCGCACAAAGTCGACTCGGGCCGGAACTTTTATGGAAGGATCCAGATCGGGACGCACAAACTGAATCCCGCTGCCCGCTTCCGCCGGCTTAACCGTCAAATCGACTTCGACCCCCGTGTGAAGCCCCTGCCCGCTGAGCTTCACCACATCTTTGAGCGTTCTCTGCTTCATAACTGCTTATTTCTTTCCTTTGTAATTCTGGTTCAGCTGTTTAAGAATTTCTTCGCTGATATCCATTTTGTCGTTTTTATAAAGCAGTGCCTTGTCATTCAAAATAAAATCGTAGCCCTGCTTTTTTCCGAATTCCTGCACAACTTTGTCGATGTCGTTGAAGATCTCCTGAACCGCTTCGCGGCGTTTTTCTCCCAATTCCCGCCGGGCAGCCGCATCAAATTCCTGGAGTTCGCGGACACGCGTATTAATTGCTTCCTGCTTTTCCTTCTTCGCATCGTCACTGAGAAGTTCCAGTTCGTCCTTCATGCGGCGGATGTCTTCAACAATGACATTACGCTCGCCTTCTTTGGATTCGCCGAGCTTTTGCAGATTTTCATCATTTGCCTTTGTTTTTTCGTATTCGTCAAAAACGCGAGCGACATCAAGAAATGCGTATTTCTCGGCCCCGGCTTCTGCCGAAAAAGTGCACGAAAAAAGAAAAACCGCCAGAGATGACCAGATCATGCCGTGAAAAAACCGCTTCATAACTTCCTCCTCAAAATGGTTTAGGGTTAAAAGCCGCGACTCAAACTAAATTCAAACCGTCCATTCCGGTCTTCTGTATCCCGGTTGGCGATTGGAAATCCGTAATAAAATGCGATGGGTCCAATTGGCGTCTTGATCTTGATTCCGGGTCCGATACTGACGGAAAACTCGCTCGGGTCAATTTTATAAGAATCCTCGTTGACGTGACCGGCATCAATGAAAAAGGCGCCCTTGAATGCTTCCAGGTTTCCGATGTTAAAAGTGTATTCGAGATTGGCGATGGCCATAGATTCACCGCCGACGGCGTCCCCGGCTTCAATGGGTCCTACGCGCCGGTAATTAAAACCACGAACGGAACCCAGACCGCCGGCATAAAACCGGTCGAAAACGGGAACATCATCAGAATCGCCAAATGCATCCGATGTTCCCAAACGCAGTTTTAACTCCACAATATGCTTTTTGAAAAGCTGCCAATACTGCGTATAACCCGCCTGAACCGTATAGAAATCCTGATCGCCGCCCAGCACGCTTCCGACCAGATCCCCGCTCAAACTAATCTGATAACCGCGGGTAGGATTGAAAACGCTATCGCGGGTATCGACACTCGAAAAAAGCCGAACCCGGGATAACCAATTGGTTCCTTCAAAGTCACGGACGATTTTTGGAGCGTCATCGGAAATTTCATCCAGCTCCACGCGCTCCAGCGTATACCCTGTTCCAACGCGAAACAGGTCCTTAAAAAGGCGGGAGAATGTCAGACTGAAACCGCGGCGTTCCTGTTCGAAGTCAACGTTGCGGTCATCCCGGCGAATGTTGAAAAGGTCCGTTCCGAACGAAATCGGCCGGTTAAAAAGATAGGGTTCAACAAAACTTAAATTGAAATCCTGACTGATGGAACCCACACGGGCCCGAAGGGACAGAGACTGGCCGCCTCCGGTAAAGCGCGGGAAATTAAACAGATCAAAATTCCGCTGCGCAATTTCGGCAAACCCCACGAAGCTGTCAACCGAACTGACACCGCCGCCGAACGAAAGTTCTCCTGTACGCTTCTCTTTGACCCGGAAAATAATATTTTTCCGGTTTTGCGCCTGTGGCACCGGCTCCGTGTCATACGTCACTTCTTCAAAATATCCCAGATTCTCCAAACGCTGTTTCGACGTGTCGATTTTATCGCCGTCAAAACGCTCGCCAGGCCGGATTCTCAACTCACGCCGGATCACAATGTCTTTCGTTTTCGTATTGCCGCGAATCACAACCTGTTCCACGAAAGACAGATCACCTTCCTGAATCTGGTAGGTGACATCGACTTTTCCTGTGTCGCGGTTCAACTGCACGTCAGGAATCACGCGCGCATCCATATAACCGCGTTCAAAATAGAATTTACGGATATTCTCCACATCCTGAAAAAGGTAATACTGCGAATAGGTCAGTCCGGGAAGCATTTCAAGGTCCTGAAAAATTTCCGTTTCCGGAAAAATTTCATTCCCGGTCATTTTCAACTGGCCGGTCACATAATGCGTCCCTTCTTGAACAGCAATGGTAATCCGGATCTGGTTCTCATCCTTATTGTAGTCAAAACGGGGCTGAATCTTAACGTCGAGGAAACCTTCTTTTTGATAAAAAAGTCGAAGGCGTTCGAGATCTTTCTGAAAATTCTCTTCCTTGAAAATGCCCCGCGAAAGCAGCCACCATTTCTTTTCGCGCGTTTTCATCAACTTGCGAAGCTCACGGTCCTTGAAGGAATCATTTCCTTCAAACGCAACATCTTCGATCCGGTACTTCTCTCCTTCCGAAATCTGGATGGAGACCATAGCCTCCTTATTTCGCTCATTCACCTTGACGTCGGCCTGCACATCCACAAAGCGGTAGCCCTTGTCAGCATACAGTTTCAAAATTTGCTGTTCGCCTTCTTTAATGGCGCGCCAGTCGAGGATCTGGCCTTCAATTAACTTGAACGCTTCCCGAATTTTCTCTTCCTTAATCGTTTCGTAGCCTTCAATAGTAATGCGACGAATAATCGGCTTTTCGTCCACCTGGACAATCAAGCGGTAACCGTCTTCTCGTTCTTCCGCGTCAATCCGGATATCCTGAAAGAATCCCGTCGAATAAAGTCTTTTGATATCCTGATTAATGGATTCCTGAGCCAGCGGTTCCCCTTTGCGGGATTTCATTTTGCTGAGAATCGTATTGGTACTGACAATGCGGTTTCCCCGAATATCGACCTCGGTTACAACCGCAGCCGGAGGGGCAGCTTCTTCC
>CAZGID010000062.1:0-12099 GCA_964526065.1 uncultured bacterium | reverse complement strand
TGCTGGTGCAGAAGCTGCTGGGGCGCTTTAAGGATTTCTTTGAAGTCAAAATGGTAGCCGTGCGCACCGAAAATATCGGCGATCCCAAGCCCCTGTCGGTGGCGGAAGTCAAAGTGTTTGCCCAGGGCAGCGAGAACTTTGTCGTTGCCGAGGGAGACGGCCCCGTGAATGCCATGGACCGGGCGTTGCGTAAAGCCCTGCAGGATGTCTATCCGGCGATTCAGGAAACGCACTTAACTGATTATAAAGTCCGCGTGGTGAATTCCGAAGCGGGAACGGCTGCCAAAGTCCGGGTGTTTATTGAATTTCAGGACAAACAGGGCGCCTGGACCACCGTCGGCGTGCATGAGAACGTTGTGCAGGCCAGCTGGAAAGCCCTCGTTGAAGCCATCGAATATAAACTGCTGAAACGCTGAACCTTCTGGAAAGAATGTTATGACCGAAAAACTTTCCAGCCGTTATCAGGCTGGAGACGTCGAAAGTAAATGGTATTCCCATTGGGAGTCGCAGGGTTATTTCCGTCCCGCAAGTGACCGGTCCGGGAAAGATGCCGCTTCCAAACGCTATGTGATCGTGATTCCGCCGCCCAATGTGACCGGTATTCTGCACATGGGACATGCATTAAATAACACCATTCAGGATATTCTCACCCGCTACCACCGGATGCAGGGCTGCGATACGTTGTGGGTGCCCGGCGTGGATCATGCCGGCATTGCCACGCAGAACGTGGTCGAGCGCAAACTGGCCCGTGAAAAGAAGACTCGTAATGATCTTGGCCGTGAAAAATTTCTGGAAGAAGTCTGGAAATGGAAAGAAGAACACGGCAATACGATTACCCGCCAGTTGCGCCGGCTGGGAGCTTCCTGCGATTGGACTCGGGAGCGCTTTACGATGGATGAGGGTTTGTCCCGTGCGGTGCGGGAATGTTTTGTCCGGCTCTATGAGCGGGAATTGATCTACCAGGGTGATTACATCATTAACTGGTGCCCGCGCTGTCAGACGGCTTTGTCGGATGAAGAATCAGCGCATAAGGAAGTTCAGGGCGCGCTTTATCACATTAAATATACGGTGGCCGGTGCCGGAAATCAGGCGGAAAAAATCGGCGAAGATCACATCGTGGTCGCGACAACGCGGCCCGAGACGATGCTGGGCGATACGGCTGTCGCCGTGCATCCCGAAGATGCCAGGTATCAGCATCTGATCGGAAAGAAACTGATTCTGCCATTGATGAACAGGGAAATTCCCGTGATCGCTGATCCGTTTGTTGATCCGGAATTCGGAACCGGCATGGTCAAGGTGACTCCGGCGCATGATCCCAATGACTTTGAGATGGGTAATCGCCATGACCTCAAGCGCATCAATGTGATGGCGCCCGATGGAAAAATCAATGAGCAGGGCGGCGATTACGCGGGGCTGGACCGTTTTCAGGCGCGTAAAAAAATTCTTGAGGATCTTGAAAGTCAGGGACTTCTGGTCCGTCGCGATTCTCATTTGCATGCCGTCGGGCATTGTTATCGCTGTGACACGGTTGTTGAGCCCTATCTTTCCAAGCAGTGGTTTGTCCGCATGAAACCGCTGGCTGAAAAAGCTCTGGAAGCCTGGCGGCAGGGCAAAACCCGTTTCTATCCCGACCGCTGGACCAAGGTGTATACAAACTGGCTCGAGAATATTCGCGATTGGTGTATCTCCCGCCAGATCTGGTGGGGACATCAGATTCCGGTCTGGTATTGCGCGAACTGCAAAGTGGAAGAGCCCGGAGAGGGCGGCGCACGCTTACAGCGCTCCAAAGCTTTTGTCTCCCGGGAGGTGCTGGAAAAATGCCCGCAGTGCGGCGAGGCGTCTTTGACTCAGGATCCGGACGTGCTGGACACCTGGTTTTCTTCCTGGCTGTGGCCGTTTTCGACCCTGGGCTGGCCGGATGAGACTCCCGACCTGAAACATTTTTATCCGACTTCGGATTTGGTGACCGCTCCGGAAATTATTTTCTTCTGGGTGGCGCGCATGATTATGTCCGGGCTGGAATTCCGGGGCGAAGTTCCCTTTTCCAGGATCCTGATTCACGGCACGGTTCGTGCCCAGAGCGGACTCAAAATGTCGAAGTCGCTGGGAAATGCCATTGATCCGCTTGAAGTGATTGATGAAATCGGCGCGGATGCCCTGCGGTTCAGCATGATCATGCTGAGTGCGCAGGATGTGTATTTGTCGCGTGAGAAGTTTGATGTCGGCCGCAATTTTACGAATAAATTGTGGAATGCCTCCCGTTTTGTGCTGATGAATCTGGAAGGTTTTACTGAAGGCAGCCGGAATCCCGGCTGGAATTTTTCCGAGCTGCCGGTCTCATGCCGCTGGATTCTTTCCCGCTTGCGGGAAACAACGGCAGAAGTGGACCGGCATCTCGCCGAATTCGGCGTCGCGCAGGCTTCCGAGGCCCTTTATCATTTTGTCTGGGATGATTTTTGTGACTGGTTCATTGAACTGGCCAAGCCGGCGCTGACGGAATCCGGGTCGGACAGCGCGGCCATCCGAAGCGTTTTGTTTTTTACGCTGGAACGCATTTTGCGTCTGCTGCATCCCTTTATGCCGTTTGTCACCGAGGAGATCTGGCAAATCATGAAAGAGCAGGCTGCGGATGCGGCGTCGTGGCAGGCATCGATTATGCTGGATTCATGGCCGGCGAGTACCGGTTTAGAACAGGATACGGAAGCCGAGCGATCCTTTGGACTTTTACAAAAAGCGGTCAGCGGCATCCGCAATTTGCGTGCGCAGCTGAGTATTCAGCCCGGTCAAAAGCTCGAAGCGGTGATTGTGCCGCGGGAAGCGCGGGACGGAGAGGTTTTTCAGACCTTTCAGATTGCGGTTGAAAAACTCGCAAGGGCGGAAATGAAAGTCGATCCGGAATTTAAAAAAAGTAAAGCCTATGTCGGTAACCCGTTTCCGGAACTGGAAGTTTTTGTGCGGGTTGAGGGAATTGTCGATGTGGACAAAGAATGCGGCCGGATTGAAAAAAAATGTGAGGAACTTTCGCGGCATATCCGTTCGCTGAAAGGAAAGCTGGCCAACGAAGATTTTGTCCGCCGCGCTCCCAAGGAAGTGGTTGAAAAAGAAAAAGAAAAACTGGCGGACGCCGAAAAAACGCTGAAATCCCACGACGAACTGCTCGCGCTTTTCCGCTGAGGTGCCCTGTGAAAAAATGGGTCGTCCTTTTGGCCCTCCTGCTTTTTGTGGTTCTGTTATATCCCTTCTGGCTGCCTTTGCCTGGCAAGTTTCTGCAGGTGCCCGATCAACTGAAACCGGCGGACATTATTGTGGTGCTGCGGGGTTATCCGTCTTTTTACCGGGTTCAAAAAGGAGCGGATCTTTTTAAACGCCGTTACGGTGAAACGATTCTGCTTTCACCGGTCCCCCAACGAGAGACGGAATTTCAGGATTATTACCAGTTTGAGTTCCGTCTTGCCGGTGCGGAAGTCCTGGATTCGACCGAAATGGCCCGCCGATCCTTCATTTATTTTGGTATTGCCCCGGAAGCGCTGCAGTTTACCGGAGGAGAAGCCACTTCCACCTTTGAAGAAGCCGAAGCCACTCTTGAGTGGATGAAGGCAGCAGGCCGGGATTCGATGATCCTTGTGACCAGTACCTATCACATGCGCCGCGCTTATGTGATTTTCCGGCTTGTGTTTCGGGGCAGTGGAATCGAAATTTATCCCGTGACCGCCCGCAATCCCATTTATCATCCCGAGGCCTGGTGGCGTTACGAGCGGGACGTCAAACGGGTGCTTGAGGAATATGTTTCGCTGGCCTTCAATCTGCTTTATCACTTTGTATTTGGCCAGCGCCGGACGGCGTTTGATCATCTTTAATCGGGAGCGGCCGTGGCAGAAAAGAAAGAAAAGCCGGAAATCCTTTTTGAAGATCCCCATTTGATTGTCCTGAATAAACCGGCGGGCATGTTAAGCCAGGGAGGGACCAGTCCGGGGGAGAATGTCGTGGACTGGCTGCGGGATTATCTGGGCCGGCATTATGTCGGGTTAATTCACCGGCTCGACCGGAATGTCTCCGGTTTGATGGTTGTGGCGAAACGTTCCAAATCGGCAGCGCGACTGACGCGCGCTTTGCAGGAAGGGCGAATTCACCGGACATATCTGGCATGGCTTACCGGAAAAGTTTCGAAAGACCAGGTGCTGAAAAACTGGCTGCGGAAAGATGAAAAGGAAAACCGGGTTTCTGTCGTTCCTGCCGGGCGGACCGGCGCCCGCGAAGCAGTTCTCCATTTGCATCCACTCCACACCGTTGAAAAAAAGGGGCAGATGATGACCCTGGCAGAAATCCGCCTCGAATCCGGACGTTCCCATCAAATCCGCGTTCAATGTGCCCATGCGGGTCATGCGATTCTGGGCGATCCCAAGTATGGAAAAAAGACAGATTTCCCCGGACTTAACCGGCCGGCACTGCATGCCGCACGGCTGGAATTTCCACATCCGAAAACGGATGAGATGCAGATTTGGGCGGCGCCGCTGCCGTCCGAGCTCGAAAAATTAGCACATCGATAAATCTACGCCGTGGATTTCAGTCAATCCGTACTATAATACCGGCCATGCTGCGCTATTTGATTCGATTTGTCTTGCCGGCAGGCATTATGCTGGCACTGGCTTTTTTTGCAGGGTCGCATTCCAATCCCGTTTTGGGAATGGGCGGGTTTGTCGTCTTTTTTACGGTGGCCGTGACGCTGCTGGTCGAAGGAAAACGCCGCTGTCTGGCCAAAAAAGAAAGGGAATGAGTATTCCATGAAAAAGAAAAACCATCTGGTGTGGATGGATCTCGAAATGACCGGCTTGAATCCGGAAAAGGACCGGATTATTGAAATCGCCTGTCTGGTTACGGATTCCGATCTGAAAATCGTGGCAGAAGGCCCGGACCTGGTCATTCATCAGCCATCCCGGATTATGAAGGGGATGGATGAATGGAACCAGCAGCATCATCAGGCATCCGGCCTGACGGATGCGGTGCTGGCATCCAAAATCACGGTAAAAAAAGCCGAAACCGACGTCTTGAATTTTCTGCAGCAATATTGTTTCCCGCAAATGGCACCGCTGTGCGGGAATTCGATTCATCACGACCGGCGTTTTATTGCCCGCTACATGCCAGATCTTCACCGCTTTCTTCATTACCGCCTGGTGGATGTGAGTTCTTTCAAGGAAGTGATTCGCCGCTGGTACCCGGCGGGAAAATTTCCGAAAAAAGGGGAGAAACACCGCGCACTGGCCGACATCCGTGAATCGGTGGAAGAACTGGCTTTTTATCGGCGCCGGTATTTCCGGCGAGCGTCACCCCGGAGCTGACAACGTGGATTGGCAGAATGCCTGGCTCTGGCTGGCCGTCACGCTTGGCGCATTTGCTTTGTGCACGTGGTTACCGCTGAAAATCAAAGATGATGCCTGGCGCCGCCGCGTTTACTGGTTTATCCTGATTCCCGTCAGCCTTCTTATTATTTTCTACATTTATCCCGCCGGCGCTGAAGTTTTCCGGCGCCTTGCCGTGGGCCAATAATTTTTCCGCGGGCCCTTGTATTTCTCTAAAACACCGGCTAACTTTTAAACAAGGGCGAAGTTTAGCAAGTTACTTCGACCGGTTAATAAAGTACCTTTGACAATCCGGAATTCGAAAAGGCTACCCGGACGGTAACGCCGGGGCGCAAAACCAGGATTCCTAGGAACCTGTAGAACATGAGGAGGTTTCTGATGTTAGGAATGCACGGTTGCCGAAAATTCCGCAGTACGATGATGCGGCTTTTTGCCACCCTTTCCACTAAACCCGCCAAACGCAAAGATGGTATGACGGAAAGCTTTTTTATGCCCTATGCGTTTCCGGCGTATGCAGTCTCAAATTTTGTTCTGATTGAACCTTTCAACCGGCGTTAAGCCGCCCTCAACCCGGCCTGAAAAGGCCGGGTTGTCTCTAACCCATTCATTCTAAATAAGTTAACTGCTTAAATTTCCTTTCCCCGCAAACTGGACAAAATTAGTCTGGTTTTGTATAATCCCCTTTGGAGACGCAGGATATGAAATTTACGACAAAAACCGAATATGGTCTGGTTTGTCTGATCCACCTGGCCCGGCAGGGTGAGGGAGAATGGATCCGGGTAAAGGATATAGTCGGCAGCGAAGGTTTTTCTTCTGCTTATATAGAAAAGATCCTGCAGCGGTTGAAAGCGGCCGGCATTGTCCGCTCCCATCAGGGCAAAGATGGCGGGTATACGCTCGCGCGCCGGCCGGCCGAAATTACGGTCAAAGACATCATTGAAGCGCTGGAAGGCGCCACGTTTGATGTTTATTGCGAACCGGAACTGCGCAAAGACATTGTCTGCACGCATTTCACCATGTGCGGTATCCGGCCCATCTGGCGCCGGACCAAGGATTTACTGGATGACTTTTTTGGATCGTTGACACTGGAAGCGATTGCGAAAAAGGAAGCGGAAGTTATTATTTAGTTTTTTTGGAGGCAAGGGCATGTCGAAGGATGCAGAGTCCCTGATTAAGGGCGATTACAAATATGGCTTCATCACCAACATTGAGCAGGAAACTCTGCCCAAGGGTTTGAATGAAGACATTGTGCGCGCGATTTCGAAGAAAAAAAACGAACCGGATTTCATGCTGCAATGGCGGTTGAATGCTTTCCGGGCGTGGCTCAAAATGAAAGAACCTTCCTGGCAGCAGGTGAAATACCCGCCGGTCGATTTTCAGGACATCCATTATTATGCGGCGCCCAAGGGCAAGGATGACCGGCCCAAAAGCCTTGATGAAGTCGACAAGGAGATTCTGGAAACGTACGAAAAGCTGGGCATTCCGCTGGATGAGCAGAAACGACTTGCCGGCGTTGCGGTGGATGCGGTTTTCGACAGTGTATCGGTCGGCACCACTTTCAAAGAGAAGCTGCAGGAAGCCGGTGTTATTTTTTGTTCGTTTTCCGAAGCCGTGCAGCATCATCCGGAACTGATCCGAAAATATCTCGGATCGGTGGTTCCCTATACGGACAATTTCTATGCGGCCTTAAATTCTGCCGTCTTCAGTGATGGATCTTTCTGTTACATTCCAAAAGGGGTTCGGTGCCCATTGGAATTATCCACGTATTTCCGGATCAATGCCGCCGAGACGGGTCAGTTTGAGCGGACGCTTCTGGTGGCCGACGAAGGCAGTCATGTCAGTTATCTGGAAGGCTGTACAGCCCCGATCCGCGACAAGAATCAGCTGCATGCGGCTGTGGTGGAACTGGTCGCGCTGAAGGGCGCTCACATTAAATATTCGACCGTCCAGAACTGGTATGCCGGCGATAAACAGGGCCGGGGCGGTATTTATAATTTTGTGACGAAACGCGGCCGTGCGGATGAGAATGCCAAAATTTCCTGGACCCAGGTAGAAACCGGCTCTGCGATTACGTGGAAATATCCCAGCGTCATTCTGCAGGGCGATAATGCCATCGGCGAATTTTATTCTGTGGCGTTAACGAACAATTATCAGCAGGCGGATACCGGCACCAAGATGGTGCACATCGGAAAAAATACGCGCAGCACAATCATTTCCAAAGGCATTTCCGCCGGACACGGCATCAATACTTATCGCGGCCTGGTGAAAGTGCTCGCAGCGGCGAAGGAATCCCGCAATTACACCCAGTGTGATTCCCTGCTGATCGGCGATCAGTGCGGAGCCAATACGTTCCCTTATATCGAAGTCGGTAACCGTGGATCGCAGGTCGAACACGAGGCCACGACTTCCAAGATCAGCGATGACCAGTTGTTCTATTGCCGGCAGCGCGGGATTTCGCCGGAAAATGCGATCTCGATGATTATCAACGGATTCTGTAAAGACGTTTTTAAAAATCTGCCCATGGAATTTGCCGTCGAGGCATCCAAACTTCTCAGCGTGAGTCTTGAAGGGGCAGTCGGTTAACGGGTTATTTAGAACAGGAAAGCAGGAGAAGAAAATGCTCGAAATTAAAAATTTAAAAGCCAGAGTCGCCGACAAAGAAATTCTAAAAGGGATCAGCCTGACGATCCGGCCCGGAGAAGTGCATGCCATCATGGGGCCAAACGGTTCGGGGAAAAGCACGCTGGCGCAAGTGCTGGCCGGAAGGGAAGACTATGAAGTGACCGGCGGCGAAGTGCTTTTTGAAGGCAAGAATCTTCTTGAAATGCCGCCGGAAGAGCGCGCGCGTGCCGGCGTTTTTCTTGCGTTTCAGTATCCGATTGAAATTCCCGGTGTCAGTAATGCCTACTTCCTGAAAGCAGCCGTCAATGATATCCGGGCCTCCCGCGGCTTGGAAGAAATGGATGCGATGGAGTTCCTGGAACTGCTGAAGGAAAAGATGAAAATCGTGGAAATGGATCCGAGTTTTACGAATCGGCCCGTGAATGAAGGTTTCTCCGGCGGTGAGAAAAAGCGGAATGAGATTCTGCAGATGGCCATGCTGGAGCCCAAGCTCGGTGTGCTGGATGAAACCGATTCCGGTCTTGATATTGATGCGTTAAAAATTGTATCGAACGGGGTCAACCAGCTGCGTTCGGCAAACCGTTCGTTTCTTCTGGTGACGCATTACCAGCGCCTTTTGAATTACATTGTTCCCGATTACGTCCATGTGCTTATGGGCGGGCGTATTGTCAAATCCGGGGATAAGGAGCTGGCTTTTCATTTGGAAGAAAAAGGCTATGACTGGGTCCGGGAGCCGGAAACGGCGCCCGAATCCCGGTAAAGGAGCGCGGTGATGACCCAGGTTTCCTCCACTCCCAAGCCGCTGCCTTCTTTTCAGTCCGCGCTGGAATCCCTCAGTTCATTTAAAGACGACCCCTCATGGCTGCAGCCTTTGCGCCGGACGGCCGCAAGCCGTTTCACGGAAAAAGGATTTCCGACGCGGAAGGACGAAGCGTGGAAACATACTTCTCTGCGCGCCCTCCAGGATATGGTTTTTTCTCTGGCGGAGAAGAAAGGGATTTCGAAGTCCGATCTGGCGCCGCTACTGGAAGGCCGTGAGAACTGGCCGCGTCTGGTTTTTATTAACGGATTTTATGCAGAGGACTTGTCTCAGCCGGGGGAAGCAAAAGATTATCTGAGTCACGGGTGGACGGATGCCGGAAAAGCGTCGCTGGAAGCTTCGCTTGGAGCCGGTGATTTTTTTACGGATCTGAATACGGCATTTCTGAGCGGCGTGACGACCTTTCATTTGAAGAAAGATGTGCAGCTGGAACAACCGGTTCTGGTTTTGCAGATCAGTATTCCGGAGGCCGGGACGCCGTGTATGCATCATCCCCGGATTCAGATTCTGGCCGAGCGGGGAAGCCGGGCTTCCTGGGTAGAGCAGTATGTTTCGTTTTCCGGTGAAGGCGCCTATTTTCGGAATCCGGTCACCGATATCCGTCTCGAGGCGAATGCCTCGCTGGATCACTACAAAATTTTTCGTGAAGGAGAAAAAGGAATCCATATCAGCACCACGCGTGTGAGTCAGGCGCGCGACAGCCGCTTCCGGACGTGGTCGCTGGCGACCGCCGGGCAGCTGGTACGGAACGGAATTCATATCCGGCTGGAAGAAGAAGGGGCCGCCTGCGTGCTGGACGGGCTGTATCTCGTGGAAGATCGCCGGATCGTGGACAATACCCTTCTGATTGAACATTTAAAGCCTCACGGCACGAGCGAGCAGCTTTATAAAGGAATCCTGGATGGCCGGTCGCAGGCGGTGTTTAATGGCAAAGTCTATGTGCATCCGGGCGCGATTAAATCGGATGCTTCGCAGACCAATAAGAATCTGCTGCTGTCCGAAGAGGCGGTGGTGGATACCCGGCCGCAGCTCGAAATTTATAATGATGACGTCAAATGTTCGCATGGAGCAGCCGTGGGCCAGATCAGCCGGGATGCACTTTTTTATTTCAAAAGCCGCGGGGTGAATGAAGAAACCGCGCGCAAGCTCATTTCCTATGGATTTGCCAGTGAAGTGACGCGGAGGATTCCGCTGGCGCCGCTGGCTTCGGATTTCGACCGGTTGCTGCTTCGGCGCATGGGGCCGGCCGCGGAGGTTTAAACCATGAAAGAAGGGGGCCGGGTTCCGGTCATGAATCCAAAAGACGCCAATCCGCTGCGTGAATTTCCGGTGGAGCGCTACCGCCAGGATTTTCCGGTGCTGCATCAGGAAGTCTACGGAAAACCGCTGGTCTATCTCGATAACGCCGCTACGACGCAAAAACCCAAAAGCGTCATTGAGCGTGTGATGCAGTATTACTCGCGCGAAAATTCCAATATTCACCGCGGTGTTTTTTGTTTGAGCGAACAGGCGACGCTGACTTATGAAAGCGCCCGGCATAAAGTGCAGTCCTTTATTCATGCCCGTTCCGAAAAAGAAATTATCTTCACGCGCGGAACGACAGAAAGCATCAACCTGGTTGCATCGAGTTTTGGAAGCGCTTTTGTGCGGGAAGGCGACGAGATTCTCATTACCGGTCTCGAACATCATTCCAATATCGTGCCGTGGCAGATGCTGTGTCAGCGTACGGGCGCCCGGCTGAGGGTGGCGCCGATCAATGAACGCGGGGAAGTCCGGCTGGATGAATTTGAAAAGTTGATTGGACCGAAAACCCGACTGGTTTCGATTGCGCATATTTCTAATGCACTGGGAACGATTAATCCCGTTCAGGCGATGATCCGGATGGCGCGGGCGCAGGGGGCTAAAGTGCTGGTGGATGGCGCCCAGGCCATTGCGCATGTGCCGGTGGATGTGCAGGCGCTTGATTGTGATTTTTATGCTTTCTCCGGCCATAAAATGTTTGGGCCGACGGGAGTGGGCGTGCTTTATGGCCGGGAAGCGTTGCTGGAGGCGATGCCGCCTTATCAAGGGGGCGGCGATATGATTCGCTCCGTGACCTTTGAAAAGACCACCTACAATGATTTGCCGTACAAATTTGAAGCGGGAACGCCGCACATTGTCGGCGTCATCGGGCTGGGGGCTGCGATCGATTATATTCGTTCCGTCGGATTGGAACAGATTCAGGCGTATGAACATGCCCTGCTGGATTATGGCACGGAACAGCTTCAGCGGATTGAAGGATTGCGCTTGATCGGCACGGCCGCTGACAAAGCCTCTGTGCTTTCCTTTTTGCTGGGGGCCGCCCACGCGCATGATATCGGGACGATTCTGGACCGTGAGGGGGTTGCGATCCGGGCCGGCCACCATTGCGCGATGCCGGTGATGGATTTTTTCAAAGTAGCGGCGACAGCTAGGGCTTCCCTGGCATTTTATAATACGAAAGACGAGATCGACGTACTAATCCGGGCGCTGAAGCGGGTCAATGAGGTGTTTAAATAATGGAAGATTTACGGGACCTTTATCAGGAAGTCATTCTGGATCATAACCGCAAGCCGCGGAATTTTGGACCGATGGCGGATGCGACGTCGCGCTCGGAAGGGTTCAATCCGCTTTGCGGCGACCGGCTGACACTTTATTTAAAAATCAACAATGCCGGTGAAATCGAAGATGTGCGTTTCGAAGGCAGCGGCTGCGCGATTTCCCGCGCTTCGGCTTCCATGATGACAACAAGCGTCAAAGGAAAAAAAGTTGAAGAAGTCCGGAACATGTTCGATGAATTTCACCGCATGCTTTCCCGTCAGGCGGGTTCGGCTTTTGATGCGAGCTCGCTCGGAAAACTCGCCGTATTTCAGGGCGTTTGTGAATATCCGGCACGGGTCAAGTGCGCCACGCTGGCCTGGCATACACTCAAGTCAGGTTTGGAAGGCGAGAATCAACCCGCCTCGACGGAATAAGGCCCTAGGAGGATTTTATGATGATGCGTGAGACAGCCATTGTGGTTCGCGATTGTGAAGCCAGTCTGATTCCGGACGGACGGCCGTATACCATTCCCAAACATGCCGCGGTGGAAGTGCTGCAGTCGCTGGGCGGCAGTTATACCGTCATGCTTCCCAATGGGGCCATGGCCCGCATCAGCGGCGAAAATGCCGATGCCATCGGCAAAGAGGTGCAAAAGGGCCCCTCGGAAGAAGAGCTCGCGAAAAAGCCGCTTGAGGAACTGGTCTGGGATCAAATGAAAACCTGCTACGATCCTGAAATTCC
>CAZGID010000061.1:0-12116 GCA_964526065.1 uncultured bacterium | reverse complement strand
AGGGGCTCGCAATCTGGTGATTGTGGAGTCGCCCACCAAAGCCAAAACGATTAACCGCTATCTCGGACCGGACTTTCAAGTCGAAGCGTCCATGGGGCATGTCCGCGACCTGCCGAAGAGCAAGATGGGGATTGATTTCGATCACGGTTTCGAACCGCAGTATGTGGTGGTGGCCAAATCCCGAAAGACCGTCACTCATCTGAAGAAACAGGCTAAAAATAAAGAAAATATTTTTCTGGCGCCTGACCCCGACCGCGAAGGAGAAGCCATCACCTGGCATCTGGCGCACATCCTGCATGAATCCAACGGCGAAACGCCTATCCGGCGCGTTGTATTTAATGAAATTACCCGGGACGCCGTTCAGGAAGCTTTCAAGAATCCGCGTGAAATTAAAATGAATCTGGTTAATGCGCAGCAGGCACGCCGGATTCTGGACCGTATTGTCGGTTATGAACTCAGCCCGCTGCTTTGGAAAAAAGTAGGAAGAGGCCTTAGTGCCGGACGCGTTCAATCGGTCGCCTTGCGTCTGATTGTTGAGCGTGAAAAAGAAATCCGCGATTTCGTCCCGCAGGAATACTGGAGCCTTGAAGCGCTGCTTTCTTCCGAAGCTAAGGAAAACGAAGGCAAGCCCTTCAAGGCGAAGCTTGAAAAAATTGACAATGAAAAAGCAGATCTGAAAAACCGCGATCAGACGGAAAAGATTCGTCAGGAAATCCTGCAGTCGACTTTCCACGTCGAAAAAATTGACCGCCACGAACGGCGCCGCAAACCTCATGCCCCGTTCACGACAAGTAAATTGCAGCAGGAAGCCTATAACCGCCTTGGATTTCCTTCTGCTAAAACCATGCGTCTGGCGCAGCATCTCTATGAAGGTCTGGAAATCGGCGATGAAGGCAGCGTCGGTTTGATTACCTATATGCGCACCGACTCGGTTAACATTTCCAAAGCGGCGCAGGAAGAAGCGGCGCGTTATATCAAAGAAAAATTCGGCGATAAATTTTTGCCTGAAACTCCGCCGGTGTACAAATCCAAAAAGCGGGCGCAGGAAGCGCATGAAGCCATCCGGGCGACATCGATTGCGCGTGAACCGGAATCCATCCGCCAGTATCTCGAGGATGATGAATATAAGCTTTATGATTTAATCTGGCGCAAGACCGTGGCATCGCAGATGGTACCGGCAGTCGATGAACACATTTCGGTATCGATTATGGCGGGGCCCAAGTATCTTTTTAAAACGACCGGCCGGCGCAACCTGTTTCCCGGTTTCGGGATACTATATGAAGGCCTGCCGATTGGTAAGACGGCGCAGGATTCCGAGGCGGATCAGGAAGAAGCCAATGTGGAACTGCCGCAGTTGACGCAAGGGGAAACCCTGCGGCTTGAAGAACTGATGGGGTATCAGCATTTCACCAAGCCGCCTGGACGATACAACGATGCCAGTTTGGTGAAAGTGCTCGAAGAAAAGGGGATCGGCCGTCCGAGTACATATGCGCCCACCCTTTATACGCTGCTGTCGCGGGAATACGTAAACCGTAAAGGCGGCGCCTTTATCCCGACAGAACTGGGTGAGATGGTGGTGGAACTGCTGGTGGAGCACTTTCCCAAAATTCTGGATGTCGAATTTACGGCTACCATGGAAGATGAACTCGACAAAATCGAGGAAGGAAATGTGGAATGGCCGCAGGTGATCCGGGATTTTTACCAGCCGTTTTCGAAGCATGTCGAAACCGCCAAAGAAAAAATGAAGGATTTCCGCCGGGAGACCAAACCGACAAAATATGTTTGTGACGTCTGTTCCAAGCCGCTTGTCGAAAAGTGGGGCAGGTTTGGAAAATTTCTGGCGTGTTCCGGCTTTCCGGATTGTAAATATACCCGCTCGATTCCATCCGGTTTTATTTGCCCGACTCCGGGCTGCGGTGGGGATATTGTCAAAAGACGCTCGGCCAAACGCCGCACGTTTTACGGCTGTTCCAATTATCCCAAATGCACCTACATCACCAACAAGCTTCCCAAGAGCGATGAATCGCTCAGTGATGATGACAAACTTCCGGAGACCGAGCGCGAAACACTGGGGCCCTAATGGAAAAACATGTCCGGGCATTCCTCCAGTTTCTGACCCACGAAAAAAATGCTTCGGTGCACACGGTCAAGAATTATGAGATCGATCTGCGGGAGTTTTCGGTGCACATGGAAAAAAAGAAAATCGAGGATGTCACCCATCTGGACATTCGCGCTTTTCTTGCCTACCTGAAAAACCGCGATTATTCCAAAAGTTCCATTTCCCGCAAATTAGCCTGCCTAAGGTCTTTCTTCAAGTATCTGGCGCGGGAGAACGTTTTAAAAGCAAATCCCGCCTCTGCTATCTCCACGCCGAAGCGCGATAAAAAATTGCCGGTTTTTCTTGATGCCGCGGAAGTCATGCGGCTGCTGGAGGCGCCGGATAAGCCGACATGGGAAGAAAAGCGCGATCGTGCGATGCTGGAAACCCTTTACAGTTCCGGTTTGCGCGTCAGCGAGCTGGTGGGTCTGAACCATGAAGATGTGGATTTTTTCAGTGAACTTGTCCGGGTGCGCGGAAAGGGCAAGAAAGAGCGTATTGTGCCGGTGGGACCGGTGGCGATTAAATGGATTCGGGATTATATGCAGGCGGCCGGCCCGGCTTCAGGAAATGGCGACGGCAGTTTCAAGAAACCGCTTTTCATCAACCGCTTTGGCGGACGTCTTACGGATCGCAGTGTGCGGCGCATGATTATCAAGTACGTACGCCGCACCGGGATTTCCAAAGAAGTATCGCCGCATACCCTGCGGCATTCTTTTGCAACGCATATGCTGGACCGCGGAGCTGATTTGAGAAGCGTCCAGGAGATGCTCGGGCACGAGAATCTGTCGACAACGCAGATTTATACTCATATCTCCACGCGCCGTCTGAAGGAAGCTTATGACGCGGCGCATCCCCGGGCCTGATAAGAAGGTAGAAATGAGCTGGTTTTATAATTTTGCATTTTTAGTTTTTGCCGGAATTTCCCTTCCTGCCTTTTTGGTGCGGATGCGGCAGGCTGAGAGTCCGCGTCAGCTTCTGCATCAGCGTCTGGGGCTTTTTTCGGAAGTGTTTCGGGAAAGGCTTCTGGGAAAAAAAATCGTATGGCTGCATGCCGTCAGTGTGGGGGAAGTGCTGGCGGTTCAGAAGTTTGTCGAAGAGTTTCTCGATGCGAATGCGGATTATCATCTCGTCCTCAGTACCGTAACACCTACCGGTCAGAAAATTGCAAAAAAGATGGAAGGAAAGCGGATATCTGTTTGTTATTTTCCGTTCGACATTACCGGCGCCATTCGGAGTTTTTTTCAGATTATGGATCCCGAATGTCTTCTTCTCGTCGAAACCGAAATCTGGCCGAATCTGCTCACCGAAGCCAGAAAACGGCATGTCCCCGTCGGAATCATCAATGCCCGTCTTTCGGAACGTTCTTTGAGACGGTATCGCCGTTTTCAAAGATTTTTTCGCCCGCTTTTTCAGTCACTCAGTTTTGTCCTCGCCCAGACGCCGGCGGATCAGGACCGATTCATTGCTTTAGGCGTCGATCCATCCCGGGTACGTGTCCCGGGAAACATGAAATTCGATAATCCTCTCGGGCCGGAGCTGGATGCGGCTGCAGCGCGGAAATTGCGCGAAGAGTGGGGGTTTCGCCCGGAACACCGTGTCGTGGTCGCCGGCAGCACCCATGAAGGAGAGGAAAAGCGGCTTTGCGAAATGTTTAAGGAGCTCAAGCCGCTCATGCCGGAACTCCGGCTCCTTGTGGCGCCCCGCCACATTGAGCGTTCGGAAAAAGTGGCGCACCTCTTTCAGCGCCAGGGTTTTCGTGTCCGTAAAGCAACGGGCATGGAGAATAAAACGGATTTTGACGTGCTGATACTTGATCAGCTTGGTGTGTTGAGGCAGCTGTATGCGATTGCCGAAGTTGTGTTTGTCGGCGGCAGCCTCATCCGCCATGGCGGTCAAAATCCGATTGAACCGGCCTACTTTAAAAAGGCCATTTTGCATGGGCCCTATGTGGCTCATTTTGAATTTGTTTACCGGGCACTTGACCGGGAGGGAGGCGCGATTCTGGTTCAGGATGAAGCGCAGCTGGTTTTTGCCATGAAACGCCTTCTTCAAAATCCGAGTGAAGCCAGAGAACTGGGAGAAAATGCGTGGCGCGTGGTTCAGGAGTTGCGCGGAGCCGCCCGGCGTCATGTTGTCTGGCTTTCCGATTATTTAAAAAACAAATCACCCGAAACGGGCGCTGCTGAGCCGACCGTTTATGCCGAATCGTATGCGCGTTCCCGTTAAAACGAATCTTAGAGGAATCCTGGATTATGACTGCATTGAAAACCTATTTCCGTCTTTTGGCCGAAGACCGCCAGGCTGGTCCGGCAACAAAATTTCTCAATCCTGTTCTCGAAACTGCCAGCGCGGGATATGGAACAGTCGTTTCCCTGCTGCGGCAATGCCATGAAAAAAAGATTTTACCCCGCAAGCGTCTTCCTTTTCCCGTTGTAAGCGTCGGGAATCTGACGTGGGGCGGCTCAGGAAAAACACCGCTGGTTGAGTATCTCGCGCGTAAAATTTCCGAACGTCACGCGACGCCGCTTGTTTTGACACGCGGCTACAGCCACGATGAAATTGAACAGGTCCGGCATCATTTGCCCCGCGTCATCATCGGCGTCGGAAAGGACCGTTACAGCGTGGCGATGCAGGAGAGTCAGAAGACCCGCATCCACGTTGCCTTTCTGGACGACGGCTTGCAGCACTGGAAAATTGAACGCGACATTGAAATTATCGTTGTTAATGCGCTCAATCCCTTCGGAAATGAAAAACTGATCCCGCGCGGTATTTTGCGGGAACCGTTGAGTGCCTTGAACCGGGCTCACATTGTGGTCATCAGCCACGTCAATCTGGTCGAACCGGAAGCGCTTGAAAAGCTGAAGAACCGCATTCGGGAAATGGCGCCCAATGCTTTTATTGTAGAGTCCTATCTGGAACCGCTGTTTCTTTACCGGGCGCACCGGCGGAAGCGCGTTTCAATTGGCCGTCTGCAGAATCAAAAGGTGACGACATTTTCCGGTGTGGCGATGCCGCAGTCGTTTCAGATGCTTTTGACGAAGTGTCAGATCCGTCCGACGCGGAATTTCGAATTCACGGATCACCACGATTTCAGCGAAAATGAGCTGGAAGAGATCAAGACCATCAGTCAGTCTTCTTCAACCGAAGAAATCATTACGACGGAAAAAGATTTTTACCGGGCGCCGGAGAAGATTACGAAAATTCTCAATCCGCTGATTCTGGCAACCCGGCTCCGGATCCAATCCGGCGAAGAAGTTCTCACGGAACGTCTGTTCCGGCTTCTGGGGGTTTCTAACGGATGAAGCGGCTCCCGGAACCAGTCCTGTTCGGACTGGTTCAGTTTATTTCTTCTTTTTTTGCAGCCCTTCCGGGACCGGTGGCTTTGGGATTCGGAAAAGCCGCCGGGCAGCTGGTTTTTTACTTCTCGTCCCGCAGGCGGGCCGCCTATGCGGATCTCAAGCATGCCTTTGGCAGCCAATTTACCGAGCGCGAACGCTGGAGAATTGTCCGGCGGCATTATGCGCACCTGGGGCAGATGGGGATTGAGTTTATTCGTTTCCCATCAATGCGCCGCGGAGATGTCGAAGAAAAAATCACCATTCATCACCGGGAGCGGTTTGAAAAGGGAATTCAAACCGGCCGCGGCCTGATTCTGATTACGGCCCATTATGGGAATTGGGAATTGCTGCAGATCATTTCGGGCATTCTCGGTTACCCGCTGCATGTTCTTGCCCGCAGCCAGAAGGAAAAAGAAATCAATGAACTGATGAACCGTGTTCGGGAAAGTCACGGATCCCGGGCGATTACACGGGGAATGGGAATTCGTCAGCTTTTTCGTGTTTTGAAAGAGGGCGGGCTGATTGGACTGCTGGGGGATCAGGATGCCGGCAAGCAGGGGGGTGTGATTCTGCCCTTTTTTGGCCGCAAGACGACAATCCCAACGGGTGCTTTTGAAATGGCTCGCCGCAGCGGGGCGCCTTTGCTGCCCTGTTTCAGTATTCGTACCGGAAAAGATCGTTATGCCGTGGAGGTCGGGCAGCCGATTGACTGCGGACAAGGCGCTTATGAAATGGAGGCGCTTCTCCCCGCCGTCCGGCACTATCTCGATTGTCTGGAAAAAATGATTGCCCGGCATCCGGAGCAATGGCTGTGGGCAAACAAACGCTGGAAATACAGTTGGACGCGCCGGATTGTCATTCTTTCCGACGGTAAGGCCGGCCATTTAAAACAGTGTCAGGCAGTGGCCGAGGAACTGCAAAAGGTCACGAGCCAGCATGGACGGGAAGGAATGGAATATTTCAGTGAAGTAATTCCGGTCCGCTTTCGCAGCCATTTAAGACAAAAGCTGTTTTCTGTTCTTTCTCTGATCCTGCTTCCTTGGATTCAGGGGCGTCTGTCGTGGCTTCGCTGGTTTTTAGAAAAAGAAACCGTTGAGGCTTTGCGCCAGACCTGTCCGGACATTGTGATTTCCGGCGGGGCTTCCGTCCTGCCCGTTAATCTGAGTCTTGCGCGTGAATGCCGGGCCAAAACGGTGGTGCTGATGAAGCCGGGTTTTCCGTTTAGCCTTTTTCGTTATGATCTCGCGGTTGTGCCGGCGCATGATCGCGGTCGAATGCCAAAAGAGACGATCCGGACTGTTTTGACTCCCAGTTCTGTGGACGGAAGAAAACGGAAGGCGGACGGCGGATTGCTCGCCAAAGAATTAAATAATCCAGCGGCTGTCCGGTATGCGTTCTTTATCGGCGGGCCGACGCGGAATTTTCGAATTCGGGAGGAAGACATCGAGGCGGCCGTTGATGCGTTGGAGCAGGCGGCTGGCGCGGGACAAGGTGATTATTTGATTACCACCTCACGCCGGACGCCGGAGCCGGTTGCCGAACGGCTTAAATCCAGAAAGCCGCATTTGACCGGGTGTCAAAAACTTGTCATTGCCTCCGAAGATACACGTCCCGAAATAGCGGGAGGGATGGTGGAACTGGCCGAGACCCTGGTTGTGACCGAAGATAGTATTTCCATGATTTCCGAGGGGCTGGCGGCTGCCAAAAAGGTCGTGATCTTGATTCTGGACCCGGATCATTTACCGGCCAAACACAAACGTTTTCAGGAGTTACTGCTGAGCCGACAAGCCGTCAAAGTCTGCCGGCCCGCTGAATTGAGTACTCATTTAAATTCTACGGCAGCGCCTGCTTTCAACCTGGCCGAGGAAGAAAGACAACAACTTCAGCAGCGGCTGGCTTCAATCCTATGAAAATTCTTCAAATGCTTCCCTCTCTGGAAGTCGGTGGTGTGGAACGCGGCGTGGTGGATATGGCCCGGGCGATGCAGAATGGCCCGGATCAAGTTGTGGTGGTCTCTTCCGGCGGAAGTTTGGTCAAGGAGCTCGAAAAAATTGCCGTGCGGCATTACACGCTGCCGGTGAATCGAAAGTCATTGATGACTTTACGTCTTGTGCCGCGTATTGTCGAGATTATCCGGCAGGAGAATATTCAAGTGGTGCATGCCCGAAGCCGTGTTCCGGCCTGGATCGGGTGGTTCGCCGCCCGGCAAGCCGGTGTTCCTTTTGTTACGACCTGTCATGGCTACTATTCCCGTCATGCGCTCAGCCGGGTTATGGGATGGGGGCGCCGGGTTATTGTGATTTCGAGAATTATTGGACGGCACATGATCGATGATTTTAAAGTGCCGCCGGAACGCATTCGCTTGATTCACCGGGGAATCGATCTTTCTGATTTTCCGTGGCAGCCGCGGCAGACCGGACGTAACTTTTTCCGGATCATCAATGTCGGGCGTCTTTCTCCCATTAAAGGGCAATATGAATTTCTTCAGGCTGTTCATTTGCTGCGGCGCAAAATCCAGAAATTGGAAGTCTGGCTTGTCGGAAGTGAGGGAAAGGGAAAAACTAAATATACGCGCCGGCTGGAAGAATTAATCCGGCAGTTGGGCTTGGAATCCTGTGTCCGAATGCTCGGCACAAGACGGGATATTTCGGAATTAATCGCGGATTCCGATTTGCTGGTTTTATCGACGCTCGTGCCGGAGGCTTTCGGCCGCGTGCTGGTTGAAGCGGGGGCCGTGGGAACACCGGTGATTTCCACCCGGGTGGGGGGTGTTCTGGATGTGCTGGAAGAAGGGGTGCACGGGCGGCTCGTAGAGCCGGGGAATGCCGAAGAGATGGCGGCAGCCATGCTGGAAGCGGCTGCAGATCCGGAATCATCCCGCCGCATGGCCGAGAATCTGCGCCACCGGATTGAAAAAGAATTTACGGTGGAAAAAATGGTGGAAGAAACCCGGCAGGTTTATCGGGAAGTGGCGTGCCGGAAAAAAATTCTGATTTTTAAACTTGGAGCTATGGGCGACTTGATCCTGGGGACTCCGAGTTTCCGGATGCTGCGCCGGCGCTTTCCGGATGCATCCATATCGCTGGTGGTCGACAAAACGCTTGTGCCGTTGATTTCGGGATGCCCCTATATCAACGAAATTATTCCGGTCCATCGCAAGAAGCTGCCGCGGCCTTCTTATTTTCTGAAACTGGCGACACGGCTTCGGCGGGACGGCTATGATATTTCCGTCGACTTTCAAAATAATAAATGGACGCATTTGCTGGCGGTTATGGCCGGTATTCCGGACCGGTATGGATTCCGGCGCGGACGGCTCGGTTTTCTTGTGAATCATCATGACAAGAATTTTTCGGTAGCGGAAGCACCGGTGAAGCATCAGTTCCGGATTCTGTCGAGACTTGGTGTTTCCGAGCTGGATGAGAAGCTGGAGTTATGGCCCAATGAAGAGAGTGAAAAGCAGGTTGCCGAGCTTTTTTCACAGCATGAGGCCGGCGGGGAAGGCCCCTGGATCGGATTTGTACCGGACGCCAGTCCGAACTGGGCAACCAAACGCTGGCCTGGGGAAAATTTTATGGAATTGGCCCGGCATCTAGTCCGCAAGCATCCCGCTTGTCGCATTGTGCTGCTTGGCCGGGAAGACATGGCGGGACTGCCGGAATGGAATTTAAATGGTTCGGTTCTGAATCTGACCGGAAAAACTTCTTTGTCGGAACTTGTGGCAGTGATCCGGCGTCTGGATGTGCTTGTCACGGGCGATACCGCGCCGCTTCACATTGCCGCTGCCGTTCAGACGCCATTTGTTACTCTTTTTGGCCCGACGGATCCCGACCGTCATGTCCCACCGGGAGAAGGACGCGTTCTGGTGGCCCGGGGCGTGGCGTGCCGGCCTTGTTATCAAGGCGAATGCAGGGAAAAGGATCACTTGGCCTGTCTGAAAAAGATTTCTGTGGATGAAGTTTACCGCTCTATCCGGAGTTATATCAAAACGTGAAAATTCTCATTTTTGCAAAGAACTGGCTTGGGGATGCGCTGTTTCAATTTCCCGCAATTGAAATATTAAAGAAACATTATCCTGGAGCTGAACTGGTGTGTGCGGCTCCCGCGCGCTGCCGGGATCTTTTTCTCAGTCATCCGGATATCGAACGTTTTCTTGTTTTTGACGAAAAATCCGAGCACCGGAACTGGTGGAAGAGATGGCGCTTTATCCAGCAAATCCGGAAAGAGAATTTTGATTCTGTTTATCTTTTTCACCGCTCCCGAACCCGGTCTTTGATAGCGCTTCTTGCCGGCATTCCGCTGCGGATCGGCTATGGCCGCGGGCGGGGCAGACTTTTAACAACAGCCGTTGCGGAGCCGGCGCAGCCGCTGCATCAGGTCGATTTTTTTCTGGAGCTGCTTCGCGGTGCTGGATTGACCGATGTGCCGCAGGACGTTCCGTACCGCCTGCCGGTTTCTTTCGAATCCCGAATGGCGGCATCGGCGCTATTGAGTTCGCATAAAGTCAGTTCCCGGAACTACATTTGTTTTCATTTGGGAGCCAACTGGGAACCAAAACGCTGGCCCGTCGGCCATTTTGCAAAACTGGCCGACATGATTTCTCAAAAGCACCATCTGCCCGTCGTCGTTACCGGATCACCGGGCGATGCCTCTTTGATCCGTGAATTACAAATGCAGGTCACCAATGCATCCATTATTTCCTTCGTCGGCCGGACATCGCTTCAGGAGCTGGCGGCAATTTTTGAAGAGGCCCTATGTCTGGTAACCGGAGATTCCGGCCCCATGCATATTGCCTCGGCCGTGGGCTGTCCCGTCCTTGCCTTATTTGGACCCACAGATCCGGTCCGTACAGGGCCGCGCGGAGTCGGGGAAAAGGAAGTACTGACCTTTGTGCCGCCGGGCCATAATGTCCCCTGGACTGGGAATGAATTGCCCGCCGGCGGCTGGCTGGAACAGATTTCTCCTGACGAAGTGTTCCAGGCTTTAGGACGCCGTGCCTGGTTGTCCCGCCGGCATGAGGAAAGTGCGGCGGCCGGTCCGCAGTCTGAATCCGGGCAGGAAGAAACTTCGGATAATGTAAAAGAAATTTTGCTGGTGACACTCAGTAATATTGGTGACGTGGTTTTGACGACCCCGGTGATCATGGTTTTACGGGAACGGTTTCCTCAGGCAAAGCTTACTGTGGTAGCGGGACCGCGTGCCCGCGGAATTCTGGAAGGCAGCCATTTAATCGACCGTCTTGTAATTTATGACAAAAAGGCCGGCTGGAAAAGCCAGATCGCATTCTGGTGGAGTTTGCAGGGCATCCGGTATGATCTGGTCGTCGATTTGCGCAACACCGCCATCCCTTTTTTGATTCATGCTCGCCGGCGCAGTCCGCTGTTTCGCCGGTTTCAGGAAACCGGCATGCGGGACCGGCATCTGGAAGTTTTGATGCAAATGGGCATCCGTCCGGAATTCCGGAAACCATTTGATTTTTACTCGGCTGCCGAAGAAGCGAATCTCATGGCTAAATTGAAAGATGCCGGGGTCCGCCAGAGCCGCGACTGGATTGTGATAGCTCCGGTGGCAGCCAGCGAATTAAAGACATGGCCGCTAGAACGGTTTCAGCAGCTGATGAAACGTCTGCTGGTGGAATTTTCCGGGGAAATTCTTCTGATCGGAAATGAGCGGGAGCGAGACCAGGCCGATCAACTGAGCCGCCTGGCGCCGGGCCGGGTATTCAATATCGCCGGCATGACGACACTGCGGGAGGCGGCCGCTTTGATTCACCGAAGCGGACTGTTAATTGCCAATGATAGTGCGCTGATGCATTTGGGGTTTGAATTGAACCGGCCTGTGGTGGCCCTTTTTGGACCGACAGATCCATCGCGTTACGGACGCAAAGGACCGCGATTTCGCATTCTCCGCTCGCCCTCATTGCCCCTTCTTCGCGGAAAGACGGTCCACCGCGGGGATCGGGATTATTTTTTTGAAGGATTGACTCCGGAAATCGTCTTTGATGCTTGCCGCGAAATCTATCATGAAACCATCTCTCGTCCTTCCCGGCCGGTTTCTCATTAAACCGGCACGGGAAAGTGCGAGGACTAACGAAGTCCTCGCCTTCTTCGGCCGGTTTCTCATTAAACCGGCACGGGAAAGTGCGAGAGCTAAAGAGGCTCTCGTCCTTCCCGCTGACCGGCCGTTGAGAATTCTTGTCACCAGAACGGACCGCATTGGTGATCTGGTTCTTTCCACACCGGTGTTTCATGCCCTGCGGCAGCGCTTTCATAACGCCTGGCTCGCGGCGGTGGTTTTTACGGAAAACCGGGAAGTGCTCGAAGGACACCCGGCTGTCGATGAAATCATTTTGTATGATAAAAAGGGCCGGCACAAATCCTGGCTTGGACAGCTTGCCTTTGCGCGCCAGCTCGCACGCGGCCGGTTTGACCTGGCGATTCATTTGCATGCGACTAACCGCATGCATGTCGCGGCATGGCTGGCACGTATTCCGCGGCGTCTTGGTTGGAGCCGGCGTGCCCCCTGGGCGCTCACGCATGTTCTTCCGTATATCAAAAAGGAAGGGAAGAAACACGAAGCCGCCTATAACTTTGATTTACTTGACCCCTTGGGGATTGCCTGTCCCGAAGATTTGCGGTTGTATTTTTCTGTTACGGCGCGCAACCGGGCCTCAGTAGAAA
>CAZGID010000060.1:0-12271 GCA_964526065.1 uncultured bacterium | reverse complement strand
GGCGGATCGGATCCTTGTGATTGGGCACTTCGGGAATCATGTTCAGAAACGTGCGGCCGCGGTAATTGCTTTCCACTACCCACGGCACCAGCAGTTCGGCTGTGCACATAAATTTCGCCAGCGGGGTTTTCTGCGCGGCAATGGTTTCCCGGAAAATTTCAATCTCACGCTCCCCCACCGTCTTCAGATAGGTCACACAGAGATCATCTTTGGACGGAAAGTTCGCATAAAACGTGGCCTTCGCCACGCCCGATTCGTCGATGATCTGGTTGATGCCGGTATTCTGATAGCCCTGTGTATAAAAAAGCTCTTCGGCCTTTTTCAAAATGCGGTCCCGGGCGGAAGAAGTGGTCGTCGTGCTCATGAAGGAAAGATACACCAGACAGACTTGTCTGTCAAGCAGGGATTTCCGGCGTTTTTACGAATAGCAGTAGCGGACTTGCTTGACCCAGAAATCGCAGACGAGTTTCACGAGATTCAGCAGTTCGCTGTAGCGCATGGGCTTGTTGATGTAGCAGCTGGCGTGCAGTTCGTAGGAACGGCAGATGTCGCCCTGAAACGTCGAACTGGTGAGCACAATGACAGGAATGTTCCGGGTTGCCTTATCCGCCTTGAGCACTTTCAAAATATCATGGCCATGCGTGCCCGGCAGATTAAGATCCAGCAAGATCAGATCCATGGCCGGCAGTTCAGCATAACCATTCCGGCGTCCGATCATGGCCAGCGCCTGCTCGCCGTCATCGGCGATATGCAGCGTGCCATCCGTGCAATGCGCGGCAAACGCTTCCTTGATCACCCGCTGATCGGCCTCATTGTCTTCAATTAACAAAATGTTCATGACTTCTCCTCCTGACGGCCCGGCTCTTTCGGCAGGCAGATGAGAAACGCGGCACCACGGCCCGTATCCGATTCCACTGAAATGTCGCCGCCGTGACGGTCTACGATTTTCTTGCAGATGGCAAGCCCGAGCCCGGTGCCGGAAAACTTGCCCTTTCCGTGCAGCCGTTGAAACAGCTCGAAAATAATTTTCTGATGCGCGGGCGCAATCCCGATTCCGTTGTCCTGCACCCGGATGCGCCAGACCGCCGGCTCTTCTTCCGCCGTGACGGCGATTTTGAGCGGCTGCTGGCTTCTGTATTTGACGGCATTTGAAATCAGATTCTGAAACAATTGAAACATCTGCGAATGATCGGCGCGCACCACCGGAAGACTTTCCGCCGCCACCTCGGCTCCGGCTTCCTCCAGCTGCAGCTTTAAATTTCGCAGCACATCCGTCAGGATCAGATTCAAATCGACTGCCTTGAAGGCTTCGCCGCGGGCGCCGAGCTGCGAAAATTTGAGCAAATCACGGATCAGCCGCTGGGCCCGTTCCGCCCCGTCGAGCGCGTATTGCAGAAACTCGCGCTCTTCCTGATTCAGCTTGTCCGCCGCCCGGGCATGCAACAGATCCGCGTACAGCGCCACCATCCGCAGCGGCTCCTGCAGATCGTGCGAAGCCACATAGGCAAACTGTTCCAGCTCCTTGTTGCTGCGCGCCAGATCGCGCGTGCGTTCTTCAACCCGCCGCTCCAGCTCTTCGGCGGCGCGTTTTTTTTCCGTCATGTCACGCGTCACCTTGGCAAACCCGCGCAGACGTCCCTCGCGATCCTTAACGGGCGTAATCGTTACCGAGGCCCAGAAAAGCGAACCATCCTTGCGCCGCCGCCAGCCTTCGTCGATGCAGTGCCCCTCGCGCAAAGCGCATTCCAGATTGCGCTGGGGCTTCTGTTGCTGCGCCTCTTCTTCCGTATAAAAGCAGGAAAAATGCCGGCCGATGATTTCATGGGCCTTGTACCCTTTGGCGCGTTCCGCCCCGATATTCCAGCTGGCGACTTTGCCTTCCGCGTCCAGCATGAAAATGGAATAGTCGACGACACTTTCGATGAGCAGACGAAAAACTTCTTCGCTCTGCTCGAGAGCCACATGGGCCTGCTTCAATTTGAGAGATGGCGACGATTCCGTCATGAGAGATAAATATTATAAGGAAATTGGTTTCTTTCCCTGTCGGGGTTTTCCCTTTTTTCTTTTAGGCTAGCCTCAAGGATGTTTTCCGAACGACCGATAACTACTGCGTTTAGATCTTAATCCCCTACACATGTTTGGACCACAAAAAAATGGAGGGTGTCTTGAAGACCATCCTGCGTCGTTTCCCGATTCTGTTTCTGCTTGTCTGGCTGGCCGCCGGTTTCGGTATGCCGCCTTCCGCTTTGGCCGACGGGATTCAGGACCTGCGCCGCCAGGCCCGTTCGCTGGAAAACTCCGGACGCACGGCCGAAGCCGAAAACACGTACCGCGAAATGACCCGCGTTGCGCCGGATAACGCCAAATCCTGGTTTTATCTGGGGCAGTTCCTGGTGAACCAAGACCGGATCGAGGAAGCTGTACCTCCTTTACAAAAAGCGCTCACCCTGCGTCCCGGCCTTCGATACGCCCACCTGCTGCTCGCGGAATGCGCGTACCGGCAGGGCCGGATGGAAGAAGCCCTGGATCACTTAAAGCAGGAAGACGCCGTTTCGCCCGGGCTGGGCGACACGCATTTCTGGCGCGGCCTGGTGTATCAAAAGCAGAACCGCTGGGACGCCGCCCGGGAAGAACTCCGGCAAGCCCTGGACGGCAACACCGCTTATCGCGTCGAAACGCATGTCGCGCTCGGAGTCGCTTACATCAATCTGGATGATCAGAAAGCCGCCAAAGAAAATCTGGAAAAAAGCCTTAAAATCTACAAGCGGCAGCTGGGTACCGCCGCTTCCGCAAAACGCTGGCACCTGCGCCTCGGCACCCTGACTTTTTATACGGACAATGTCGCCGGCCTCAACGACAAAATCGCGAAACCGGTTTCGCTGGAGAGCCGCCACGATTTTGCGTGGGCCTATTTTTTTAATGCCGGCTACCGCGCAGTTGAAACCCGGCATTTTGATCTCGACGCGCGCTACGATTTTTATCACGACATTCACGGGCGGGCCAGCGAATACAATCTGCTTTCCCAGGCCATCACGCTGCGGCCGGCTCTGCATGCCGGCAACTGGACGCTGGCTTCGGATCTGGCCTGGCAGCACGAAACCCTCGGCGGCGATCCTTACCGCTGGAGCTGGATCGCGCATCCATCCTTGAACTATTTGTACAAGCGGCTGTTGACGTCCTTCGGCTACAAAGTGCGCCGCACTTTTTATCACACGTCTCCGGCCGTCGGCGAACAGGACCGTGACAATGTCGCGAATTCGCTCGACCTCACATTTTATTATTTTCCGTCCCGCTGGCTGGAAAGCGTTTATTTTGGACCGGAAATCGGCCGCGAAAATAACGACGGCACGGATTACGACCACGATTATTATCTGTTCCGGGGCGGGTTCAAGACGCAGGAGTATCAGCGCTTCACGCTGGGCTTCGATGCGGCATTCGGCTTTGCCAATTACGATCATCCCAATACACTGGCCCTGATTTTCCGGGAACAGCGGCGCCGATCGAAGGAACTGGATCTGGCGGTCACGGTGGGTTACCGCCTGACGGACGGGTGGCAATTATTCGGGCGCTGGAATTATCAGCGCAATGCCGCCAACATTAATGTCTACGACAATACCATCAATACCGTTTCTCTGGGAACCCAGGTGGAATTTTAACCAAAGGATAAGGCAATGAATCCCAAATCATTTTCCCTTTTTACCTTTTCCGTGACGATCTTCGCGATGCTGATGGCGGCTCCGATGGCAGCGAAGGCCCATGAGCCCGGTTTCACGCCCACCACGCCGGACAACAGCCCGACCGGCCGCAATCCCGGCTCTTCTACGGATCGTGGTGAAAGCTCCAGCAGTCCGGCCGGTCCCCTCGGTCAGAGCTTGAATAAGGTTTATTTGGCGGGAAAGGAATATACGAAATATGATTATACCAAGTCGGACCTGACGACGACCCACCCCAAACATCTGAAGTCGCTTGAAGAAATGGTCAAAAATGCGGACAAAATGAATTCGCGTTTGTCCCTGATGCTTCCGGAAAACAAGAATTACGAGCCGTAATCACAAAACCGGTTCGGGTTCCGGCGCATGCCCGTAAAAGGCCTGCACGGCTCCGTCGGCCCGGATGGAGCGGGCGTCCCAGTCGATCAGCGTAATGCCGTCGCCCGAGCGGGCGCGGCTGAGCGCCACATACGCCTGCCCCGGTTCCCACAGCCCGCTCAAGCTGATGTGGCAGCGTTCGAGCGTGGTCCCCTGCACTTTGTGAATCGTGCTGGCATAGGCCAGTGTCACCGGAAAATTGCGGGCAAAGGCCGCTTCCTCGCCTTCATCGTCGAGAATGGTGAACGTAAACGGATCGATTTCAATCAGCCGCCGGTTGGCGCGCACCAGCAGCACTTCATCCGCCAATTCTTCGACAATGCCGACGGTACCGTTGATGTAGCGCTGTTTGGGGTCGTTCATGCGCATCATCACCAGGGCGCCTTCTTTTAATTCGAGCACTTCCGGCACCGGCGCATCGCGCTTCAGCTTTTCGATAAAAATGCCGGCACCGCCGTATTCGGTGCGGTAAAAACGGGATTCGCGACGGATTTCATTCAGCCGCGCGCGGTTGAAGGCTTCCGTCTGGGCCCGCCGCGGAAAGACATGCGGCACGGTGTTTTCGACTTCGCCCGCCGCCATGAGCCGCGCATTCAAAAATTCCGCCACACGCTCCGAACGGCGGCCCCAGCGGATGTCTTCGAGCACCGCCAGAAAATCTGCGTCGTCCGTGCGCTTCACTTCGCGCAGAATCACTTTGTGAAAACGCGAACGCTCCCACGCGCCGGAAAGAAAGCACCATTCCTTGTCGCGCCCGCGAGTAATCGGCGGCAGCTGCGCAAAATCGCCCACGGCAATGATGCGGATGCCGCCCCACGGCAGGGCCGAGCGGCGCACGAGGCGCGCAATCAATTCAGCCGCTTCCAGGGTTTCGCCGGAAATCATGGAAACTTCGTCGATAATCAGGGAGGTAATTTCCTGCAGCCGCTTGCGCAGGCGTTTGTTCTTGGCCGCCTTTTTCACGGCCGCTTCCACCCCGCCCTGCAGAATTCCCAGGCCGAAGAAACTGTGAAAGGTGCGGCCGCCGATGAGAATCGCCGCCGCGCCGGTACTGGCCACCACGGGAATTTTCTCGGATGATTCCTGCAGAAAGTGACGGATCAGAAAGCTTTTGCCCGTGCCGGGCCCGCCGGTGAGAAAAACATTGTCGCGGCCTTCCGTCAGCACGCGAAAACCTTCAGTCTGGGAAGGTGTCAGCTCCACCATCTGGTTTAGTCGCGGTCAACCTTGCCGAATGCGTTCTGGACGAACGGATTCACTTTCGAGACGCGCTCAAGATCCCGCTGGATTTTTTCGGCCACGTCTTTTAGAGTCATTTCAAGCACAACCGTCAGTTCCCGAACCAGCGATCTGACTGCCTGCTCGAGACGCAGTCGCTTGCGGTTATCTTTGGCCGAATCCGTGCTGGCGGATTCTTCACGAATATAGCGCGCGGTCCGCCAGGCATGATTATCCTTCCCGGCCGGGATCTGGCCGCTTTTAAAATAATTCATAATCGCATGGCCTTCGGCAGTCGAAATCAATTTGTTAAAGCCCGAAATTTCCAGGGCAGGTCCCGGAATGGTAAAACGCACGCGCGCCTTGCTTTGGGTCACCGGCAAAAGCGTGTAGCTGCGATCTTCTGTTCCGGTAGAAGGGGTAATACCTGTCACGCGGCATAAGCCATGGGCAGCATGAAACATCAAATCATCTTTCAACAAAGGTTCCGGCATGGGGTCCTTTCGAACGGTTCGGCTCGTGTAAACTGGGAATGAGCGGATTGAGAAGGGTAGAGTTCGATGATGCCTCTTTTGCCCCGAAATGTCAATGAATACAAGGGAAAGCGCGATTTCAGAAAGGGGCTTGTAAAAATGTGGCCTTACCCGATAGAATACGCACTCGAACTGCCAACCCAAGAGGACCTTTGCAATGAAAAAGTCTTTTGCTTTACTTTTCGCTATTCTGTTTCTGGGAACGACCGGCCTCGCGCATGCGCAGGACGATCTCTGGGCCCGCGCCAATTCCGAACTCTACAAAGAGAAAGCACCGGCCATGCTCGGCCGCGGCCTGCTGAACGCCGCTTCCTGTTTTGTGGATCTGGCGGTCCAGACGGTTGAAGGCACGCAGGAAGGGCCTCCGATCGCCGGCACGCTGAGCGGCATTGCCACCGGGGCCACCTGCACCGTGCTGCGCGCCGCTTCCGGTGTGCTGGATGTCGCCAGTTTCTGGATTCCGGATTTCAACGGCATTCCCGTGTCCCGGTCCTATTCCAATTGTCTGGCCGTAAACGACACCTCCGCGATGGACACGATGCCTTCCCGCGCCCCGGAACCGGTCTACGCCGCTCCGGCACCGCGTCCAGCTCCGGTCATCGTCGAGGAGAGACCGCAGCCGAAACCCGCCCCGGCCCCGAAAAAAGCCGAGGACGATAACAAGCCGCGGGAATACGACCCGATGCTCAGCGTAAAGAAGTAAGCCGCACCGGAAAAAGGAGTTTCCAAAATAGCCCGGATGACCTCCGGGCTATTTTTTTGCCTAGTCCCTGTCGGACAATTCCCGGCATCCGGCGCGCCCTTTTCGAAGTCAGAAGCAGACCCTGCCCCGTTTCTCCGCCCCCCTCCCGGTGCTATAGTAAAATCAGTTCTCAGAAGAAGGAGGCGGTTATGAACAAGCCACTGAATCCAACCGTTCACGGTTGGCTCGATTACATTTACGCTGTCTTTCTGCTGCTGGCACCGGGTCTTTTCGGATTTGCCGGCACAGGGGCCGCGACTGTTTTTTACCTGCTTGGATTTCTGCATGCGGGCCTCAGCCTGTTGACTCAATATCCGCTGGGCCTCGTCAAAACTATTCCATTCACGGTGCATGCCGGCATTGAGTTTGCCACGGCTGTCATTCTGGTGGGGGCGCCCTGGTTGTTCGGTTTTGCCGCACTGGAGATGGCGCGCAATATCGCCGTACTTTCCGGTGTCGCTCTGATGGGCGTCTGGCTGTTTACAGACTACCGGGCGGCGGGACCGTCGGCAAAAATTCATCCGCTGCCGCGTTCGGAAGAAGACGAATATCGAGGCCGTCGTGCGGCTTAAAAAATTCCGGCCGGTGCTGGCGGCAATGCTCATTGCCGCCGGGCTGTCCGGCTGCGCTTCCATCGAAATGGGCCATCTGGAATCCATCACCGTGCCGGATCAGGCGCATCCGGAAATGGACACGGCGCATCAGTCGACGAAGCGCGTGATACTCGAAAACGGCCGCCTGCAGGGAACTCATGGTAACAACATTTACGTCTTTGTGCCGGCGGGCCATCCCAATATTGAATACGCCGTGCGTACCGCGCTCGGGCCGGAGGCCAGCCGCACCCTGAAAGACGTGCAGGTCACTTACAAATTCTGGTGGATTCCGTTTATTTTTGGAAAGGAATGCATCACGGTGGAGGGCCGGGCATGATAGAATCACCGCTTCATTATGGCCCTCATCAGCTTGCAGGAAGTCACACTCGCCTTCGGCGGACCGGTTTTACTCGACCAGCTCAGCGTTCAGCTTGAGGCGGGCGAGCGCGTGGCCCTGCTCGGCCGCAATGGCACCGGCAAAACCACCCTCATGAAAGTGCTCTCCGGCCAGTTGACGCCCGACAGCGGCCGGGTGGTCTATCAAAAAGGCCTGCGGGTCACGCACCTGCCGCAGGAAGTTCCTTCCGGGATCACCGGCAATGTCTTTGATCTGGTGCTCTCCGGCCTGGGCGGCCGCGCCAAGCTGCTCAGCGATTACCATCATGTCAGCCACCGGCTTCAAACCGAATATTCCGAACAGCTCATGAAAGACCTGGGCCGCCTGCAGGCCGAAATGGAAAACACGCACGCGTGGGACACCCACCGCCAGGTCGAAGAAGTGATCGAACACATGAAGCTCGACCCCGAAAGTGAATTCGAGGCGCTTTCGGGCGGTCAGAAAAAACGCGCCATGCTGGCCAAGGCGCTGGTGGTCAAACCCGACGTGCTGCTGCTCGACGAACCGACCAACCATCTCGACATCGAATCGATCACCTGGCTGGAATCCTTTTTAAAAGAGTATCCCGGCACGGTCATCTTTGTGACGCACGACCGCATGTTCATGCAGCGCCTGGCCAACCGGATTATGGAGCTGGACCGCGGAAGGCTTTACAACTGGGCCTGCGATTACCCCACGTTTCTGGAACGCAAACAACTGGCGCTGGAAGCCGAGGCCAGCGAACGCGCGCAATTCGAAAAAAAACTGGCGCAGGAAGAAATCTGGATCCGCCAGGGTATCAAGGCCCGGCGCACCCGCAACGAAGGCCGCGTGGTGGCGCTCGAACGCATGCGCGAACAAAAGCGCGCCCAGCGCCAGGTTCTGGGCAAAGTGCGCATGCAGGCGCAGGAAGCCGAACGCTCGGGCCAGCGCGTGATCAAAGCCGAAAACGTGACGCACGGTTACGGCGGGCAGCCGCTGATCCGCAGCTTTTCGACGGAAATCATGCGCGGCGACAAAATCGGACTGATCGGTCCCAACGGTTCGGGAAAAACCACCCTGCTCAAAATTCTGCTCGGCCAGCTCGCGCCGGATGAAGGCGAGATCCGCCTGGGCACCAATCTGCAGGTCGCGTATTACGACCAGCTGCGCGAACAGCTCGACGAAAACAAAACCGTCGCCGAGAATGTGTGCGAATCCGGCGAAATGGTTACGATCAACGGCCGGCCGCGGCACGTGCTGGGCTATTTGCAGGAATTTCTTTTTGCGCCTGAACGCGCCCGCACCCCGGCCCGCGTCTTATCCGGCGGCGAACGCAACCGCCTTTTTCTGGCGCGGCTCTTCACCCGGCCCGCCAATGTGCTGGTCATGGACGAGCCCACCAACGATCTGGATGTGGAAACGCTGGAACTGCTGGAAGAATTACTGATCGATTATGAAGGCACCGTCCTGCTGGTCAGTCACGACCGCGCCTTCTTGAATAATGTCGTCACATCCACAATGGCGCTGGAAGGCCGCGGCGTGGTGAATGAATACCCCGGCGGCTACGACGACTGGCTGAAGCAAAGCCGCCACCGCCGGGCGTCCGCCCCGCAAGTTTCTGCGCCGGCCGCTCCGCCGCCGCCCAAAAAGAAACTCAAAGGCCTGACCCTGCCCGAGCAGCGCGAACTCGCCAAATTGCCGGATAAAATCCAGAAGCTGGAAAGTGAACAGGCCGCCGTCTACGCCGAACTCAGCGATCCGGAAAGCTACAAAAAGCCTCCCGGCGAACTCGCCCGTCTGCAGGAACAGGCCGATGCCCTGGCCCGCCAGATTCAGCAGCTTTACACCCAGTGGGAAAATCTCGAAGCGCGGAAGTAACGCGCGGGCGTTTTACGCCAGAAGGTTTTTGAAGAATCCCGGCACCGGGGAATTAAAAGTCAGGCTCTCGCCCGTACGCGGGTGCTTGAACGCGAGGCGCGTGGCGTGCAGGACAATCTGTTTTTTGGGATTGGTTTGCGCGCCGTAGGTTTTATCCCCCACCAGCGGATGCCCGGCGCCGGCCAGCTGCACGCGGATCTGATGCTTGCGTCCGGTTTCAATCTTGATCTTGAGCATGGCTGTGGTTTTACCGCGCTCCAGCACTTCATAATGCGTGATCGCTTTTTTTGCGCCCGCGCGCTTCGGCCCGCTGTGCACTAAAAAGGCCTGATTCTCCATCAGGTAATCCACCAGCGTCGCGCGGTCGGGTTTCGGCAGGCCTTCCACCACGCCGCAGTATTCCTTTTTCACGTCGCCCCAGTTTTCCTGCAGCGCCCGTTTGGCCGCCTCGGTTTTGGCAAAGACCAGCAGGCCCGACACATTCCGGTCCAGGCGGTGCACCACAAAAATTTTCTTCTGCAGCACTTTGCCCCGGCCGCTGCCCGCCCGCTGGTTCAGATAGTCATTGAGCGCCGCAATCGCCGTCTCGCCCGGATTATTCGCCGAGCCCACCGTCTGCAGACCGGCCGGTTTTTGAATCACGACGATATCGTCGTCTTCATGCACGATTTTGATTTTGGCTTCGCGCACCGGCGTCAGCGCGCGGTTCTTGTGCCGCGAAATTTCCAGCTCGTCGCCCGGCCGCAGCGGATGATCGAATTGCGTCGTCGATTTGCCGTTGATCGAAACGTCGCCGCTTTTCAGCAGGATTTTGACGCGCGTGCGTTTGGAATCCGGCAGCGCCTTGAAGAGGAATTCCAGCAGTTTTGTATTTTCCGTGATTTTGATTTTCATGGGCGAGCGGTCAACGTCAGGTAAGAAAAACAAGCATGCCGAGCGCCAGCAGAATGCTCAGCAGAAAGGCGGCGGCGATCCAGATCCACAGGCGCGACGGCTTGCTGCCCGCGGCCCCGCTGGTTTCCGCACTGCCGCTCAGGGCCGTCGGCGTCGCGCATTCCAGCGATTTGCCCAGCGCCACGTAATGATCCACCAGCCGGCGCAGCAGTTCCGGCCGCAAACAACCCTGTGCATCCTGCGCCTTGAAGTCCTCGCTGATCTCGGGCCCGAAGGCCTGAATCACCAGTTGCGCCCAGAACTCTTCCTGGGATTCGGTCTGCGACTGCAGCCACAGGCAAATATCCGGATACGACGCGATGAACCAGAGCGGCAGGCCGCTCGGCCGCGACTCGGCGGAAAGAAACGAACGCACGCTGGGCGTGGGTTCGGCATGCGGCGTGGGCGGCGCCCCAGCCTCGGGGGCCAGCAGCAGCTGGAAGTTGGCAACAAAACTGAGCGGGTTAATGCGGTCCGGAATAAAAAATTCCTCGGCCTGCGCCTGGATGCCGGGCATGATGCGCCCCAGGCCTCCGGTCTTGGCCAGCGACTCGCGCCAGATTTTTTCGTGAAGATCCATCGCGCCCTTTCTATCATTGAAACCGGCGGGTGTCAAACGTCCCGCCGTTTTAGTACGTGAAGAGATCCTTGAGGGAATACGTCTTTTCTTTCTGAATGGCGTTGAGCGCCTTCAGAATCTTCATCTGCGCATTGTGCGTCAACCGCCGCCCCTTGCGCCCCTTCGCCACCATCCGGTGCGTCAACTGCTCCTTCGACGCCTCCACCAGATCGGAGTTTTTGAGACCAAGCTCCGTCAAAATCGCATCCAGCGGCTGCACGCCTTTTTCCATGGGGGAACCTTCCATAAATTTAATATTTGGCACCCGATTTTATCATTGCAACTTTCATGTATCTTTGATCAGCTTCATTCACACTGATGCCGTATCTTCGCGCGGCATCCTGTAGAACCATTTCATCATGAGTTTCCTGAGAATAGAACCCATCTCTACTTTCATAAAATTTCCATCTTGCCTGCATATAGTCATACATCTCTACGTCACGCTGATTCAATGTTCCATCTGCAAGCGCCCGCTTTTGATCTTCAGCTCCTTTACTCAAGCCCTTCTTCATCGCAGCCATCATCCCTTGAACTTGTGCTTCGTTCATTCCAAATTGATCAGCAATCGATTTCGCATCGCCGTTTTCGCTCCCCAACAAATCACTGCCGTTAATACAAATAAAAATAAAAAACAACACATGCATCATGCGCATTATCACACCTCTCTTTCTAAACTTTTTCAAGCACAGATGTTTCGCTTGTAAAAGGCAAGACAAATTCTGCTAACGTTGCATTGTGGGCTTTGTTGATAATGGTCTTAGTTCTATTACTCGACATAATGGCTTGCATTTGATAACAGCTCATCATTTTTCCTTTTTAAGTGTAATGTCTTTTAGTCTTTTATAATATTTTCATGCCAAGTTTGTAAACCGCCGGTGTTCCTGCATGATGCAATGATCCATGACGACTTCGAGGCCGGCGGCGCGGGCTTTGGCGGCGGCCTCCTCGTTCACGATGCCCGACTGCATCCAGATCACTTTGGCGCCGGCGGCAATGGCCTCGTCGACGACGGGCGGCACGTCCTGCGGTTTGCGGAAGATGTTCACGATTTCAACCGGCGGCGGTACGGACTTCAAATCCGGGTAGGCTTCCAGCCCCTGCCAGCTCTCAATCGTCGGGTTCACGGGCAGAATCGTATAGCCCTGAGACCGCAGGTAATCGGGCACGTAATTGCCGGGCCGCCCCTCGCGCTCTGAAATGCCGACCACCGCGATGCGGCGGTATTTTTTCAGGATGTCCGGAATCATGCGACCGGGTGCATGGCGGGTTCGGCGGGCGCATGCGTGACGCAGTTTTCCTGGCACGGCAC
>CAZGID010000059.1:0-12279 GCA_964526065.1 uncultured bacterium | reverse complement strand
TTTCGCGCGGTTCCAGCCGGAACGTGTATTCGCCCGCATTCTTCACCTCAGGTCCGATTTCATGCACAACCCGCATTTCCTTGGACGTCAGGTCGGAAAGCAGATTGCGCGGAGCAGCCAGCGTGACCCAGACATGGTTGGTAGAAGTCCGCAAAATGCTCATCTGGGTATTCTTGAGATTGATTTCAAGGGGAATGCGGCGCTTCACTTCCACGCTCTCTTCGCCGACGGCGTAATACCAGAGCCCGATTGCCAGGAAAAGCGAGATCAACTTGATGCCCCAGTTCTGGGTGAGCCAGCCAAAACGGGTTTTAAGTACTTCCGGAAGCGGCGTCATGACGCAGGGTTCCTTTCCTGGAACAGCTTCCAGTTCTTGGTGGCAAAGTCCTTCAGCACATTCTTGTGTTCAATCGGGCGGAAAAGATTCATCAGAACATTTTTTAATCCGTCCCCGTTCAAATCGCGCGTCAGCTTGCCTTGTGCGGCTACCGAAATTTTTCCGGTTTCTTCCGAGACGATCACACAAACAGCATCCGTTTCTTCCGTCAATCCGACAGCGGCCCGGTGCCGTGTTCCCAGGAAACGGGAAAGGGTCGAATTCTGGCTCAGCGGGAAAAGCGAGCCGCAGGAAGCGATACGCGGGCCGACAATAATCAGCCCGCCATCGTGAGTCGGTGTATTGGGATGAAAAAGCGTGATCAATAATTCCTGAGTGACCTTGGCATCCAGAACAATGCCGCTTTCAATATAATTTTTGAGACCAATATCTCTTTCAATGGCAATCAAGGCGCCGACCTTGTGTCGCGCCATATATTCACACGCCTTGATCAACTCATCCACCGTTCCTCCTTTTTGCAGAAAAGAACCGCGGAAAGTATTTTGTCCGATACGTGCCAATCCGCGCCGGAGTTCCGGTTGAAAAATGATCAGGAAGGCCACAACACCGACCGCGAACAGTTTGGTCAACACCCAGTTGATGGTATGCAGCTCCAGCACTTTGGCGATATTGAAGACGATAGCCAGAATCACAAGGCCAAGAAAAACCTGCATCGCACGGGTGCCCTGGAAAAATCTCAGAAGAAAATAAATGAGGGTCCAGATGAAGATGATTTCCAGCAGCGGACGCCAGGCCGAAAGAATGACTTCCATGAATCAACGCCTTCCAAACGGGTTCAACCGGTTTTTGCAACATCATTCATAAAAACAATTTATATTAACACATCTCCCAGACGAGGAAAAGAATCCTGTGAAGATTGACATCCCGGCATGCGCTGCCTATCATGGCCGCCATGAATCCTTATGTCGGCGTCAGCGCCGCCGGGCTCTTAATCCTGATGGGCCTCGCCTGGCTGGTATCCCCGCAAAAAAATAATATTAATTTCCGCGTTATTTCAGGGGGGCTTGCCCTGCAGTTTCTGCTGGCCCTTTTTATTTTCAAAGTCCCTTTCGGTCAGTCCTGTTTTCTTTTTTTGAACCACGCCGTCACACAGCTGCTGGGGGCGGCCTCGGCCGGCATGCGTTTCGTTTTCGGACCGCTTGCGATTCCGCCGGGTGAAAGCGGTTCCCTTGGTTTTATCCTGGCCTTTCAGGCTTTTCCGACCATCCTTTTCTTTTCCGCGCTGGTTTCCCTGCTTTATTTTTCCGGAATCATGCCATTTCTGATCCGCCTCTTTGCACGGCTTTTTACGCGTTTGATGCGGCTTTCCGGGGCTGAATCCGTTACAGCGGCCAGTAATATCTTTGTCGGGGTGGAATCCGCGCTGACGGTACGTCCCTATCTGGCTCGCATGACGCGCTCGGAACTGTGCACCGTGCTGACGGTCGGCATGGCGACCGTGGCTTCCAACATTCTCATGCTGTACGTGGTCAGCCTCCAGTCGGTATTTCCCACCATTACCGGGCATCTGCTTTCGGCTTCCCTGTTATCCGCACCCGCCGCCTTAATTATGGCCAAGCTGGTCCTGCCGGAAGCAGGCCAACCGGAAACATTAGGGATCGATATTCATCCGCAGGTCGACCGGCCGGGCACAGCCTTTGAGGCAATCATCCAAGGCGCCAATGCGGGTGTGAAAATGATCGTCGGCATCGTCGCGCTCCTGATTGCCGTACTGGGTCTGGTGGAATTGGTAGATCTTGGATTGCGTTTCACGGCCGGCCAGTTGCAGAATGCGTTTGGTCTGTCGGTGGATCTTTCTCTGCGCAGTCTTTTGGGATGGCTTTTTTATCCGCTCACTCTCATCATCGGCGTCCCTCCCGCGGATGCCGGTGCCGTGGCCCGTTTAATTGGAGAACGTCTGGTACTCACCGAAGTAGTTGCCTATCAGGATCTGGCGGCGCTTCTGCAGGCCGGCACCCTGACCCAAATGCGTTCTGCGATCATTGCCGCCTACGCCCTCTGCGGCTTTGCCCATCTGGCTTCAATGGCGATTTTTGTCGGAGGAACGGCGGCCCTGGTGCCTCAGCGCATGCCTGAAATCGCAGGCGTGGCGGTTCGCGCCTTATGGGCGGCGACACTGGCCTGCCTCATGACCGCTGCGATTGCCGGGATTTTTTGCCCTTCGGATAGTTTTCTGCTGGGGAATTAAAAAAGTTCGGGACGGCCTTTGGGAGGCTGCAAACCAAAATGCTCCCAGGCTCTGGGGGTCAAGACCCGGCCGGTTGGAGTTCTCTTCATAAAACCGCGTTGAATCAAATACGGTTCATAAATTTCTTCGATCGTTTCCGCATCTTCCCCAACACAAACAGCCAGATTTTTAACACCGACCGGACCGCCATCAAACTGACGCAGAATCGCTTCAAGAATCCGCTTATCCATTTGATCCAGCCCTTCCTGATCGACCTCCAGCCGTTTCAACGCCTCATCGGCCACCGGCCCGGTAATTTTTCCGTCGGCCCGTACTTCAGCATAATCCCGGACCCGGCGAAGCAGACGGTTGGCAATACGCGGTGTTCCGCGGGCGCGCCGGGCAATTTCCAGTTCGCCCTCGGCATCCATTTCAATTTTGAGTAAACGGGCCGAACGCTGCACAATACGGGTTAAATTGCCTTCTTCGTAATAATTCAATCTTTCGATAATACCGAAACGGGAGCGAAGGGGCGCGGAAAGCAATCCGCTTCGGGTCGTCGCGCCGATCATTGTACAAGGCGGCACATTGATCTTAATGGAGCGGGCGTGCGGTCCCTTGTCGATCATGATATCAATACAAAAATCTTCCATCGCCGGATACAGATATTCCTCCACCACGCGTGAAGTGCGATGAATTTCATCAATGAAAAGCACATCTCCTTCTTCAAGACTGGTAAGCACGCCCGCCAAATCGCCGGGACGTTCGAGAACCGGCCCGGACGTTGTCCGGATATTGGCGCCCATTTCCTTTGCCACGATGTGGGCCAGCGTTGTTTTTCCGAGTCCGGGAGGGCCGAATAGTAACAAATGATCCAGCGGTTCGCGGCGTTTGCGGGCGGCTTCAATAAAAATCGCCAGATTCTCGCGCAGCCGGTCCTGCCCCGTAAAATCATCCAGGCTCTGCGGCCGCAGGGTCAGATCCAGTTCTGTATCTTCCGGACGCAGCTGACCGGCAATTAAACGTTCCTCGCTCACGATTTCGCCTCGTTCTTTTTCACCATTTCACTCAATTTTTGTACAAAAGGCGCATCTTTTTCGCGCACCAGAGACTCCACAAACGCATTAATAACGCCCTGGTCATCCGGCGAAATGCCGATAAAACGGACCGCCACAGAATAAATTGATTTTTTTCTCGTCCGACGAAATCTCAAGACCGACGCCTCGGTTTTCACCGTTTTCTCAAGTAAAGGAATCAGAATCGAAAGACGGATCACCTGATCTTCGTGCAGAACTTCGCCCACCAGAAATTTGGCGCCGCCGGCACTGATATTCTTGATATTCGTTACGTGCACTTCGCGCATCCCGGAACCGGCTTCGTAGCGAATCAGATAATCGGCGTCCAGACGGGCGTGACGTCGAAGCTCAGGACCGCTTTTTTTCTTTTCCATGCTAGCCTTTTTTTGCGAAAAAACGCGAAAGGTCGACAAACAGTGCGCCCTTTTTCCCGCCGGTTTTTTTCTGTTCTTTCGCCAATTCCGTATCAAATTCTTCCATCGCCTTGCGGCTGGTGGCATCCATCTTGGTGTATTGCACCGCGGCAATGATACCACGCCCTTTTTTGGGCCCCGGTTCAATCCGTACAACTTTGCCTTCCACCTCAACAGGCTTTTCAAAAGAAGGAATCAGGATGGAAAGGCTGACCAGGTCTCCGATCCGCAGATTATCTTCTGTCAGAAAAGCCAGCCCGCCGGCGCTGATATTCTGAAGATTGGTCACACGGGAAGAGGAAGTTGCACTTCCGCCGGTCTGATATTTAATCAGAAAGGAAAGCTTTTTTCTGCGGTATTGCCGCGTATCCCGGCTCATTTTTGCCATAAAACCTCGCTTGGGTACCTGAACAATTATGCCACGTATTTAAGTGAAGCGCGGATGAGCGCTTCGACCGTCCATTTTTCGGAAGGCTCCTGCTGTAAAACCCGTTCAATCGCCGCTTTGGCATTGGGTTTACGGTAGCCCAGCGCGACAAGGGCTTCCAAAGAATCCTCGACCAGCGCCTGCGCTCCGGACGGAACCGCTACGGCCACTTCGGCCGTTCCGCCTTCGATCATAATTTTTTCACGCAATTCAATCACAATGCGTTCGGCTGTCTTTTTCCCGATCCCGGATATGCCGCGCAGAATTTCGAGATTGCCTTGCACAATGGCCTGCCGCAGGGCAGGCGCCGGAACGCCGGACAATACCGTCAAGACCAGCTTCGGACCGATGCCGTTGACGCCGATTAAGTTGCGAAAAAGCGACCGTTCTTCTTCGGTCGAAAACCCATAAAGCACATGGGCATCTTCCCGCACCACAAAATGAAGCAGCAACCGGATCTCCTTCTGAAGAGAAGGCAGGCTTTCAGAAGTTGAAAGCGGAATTTGAATCCGGTATCCCAGACCGGCCGGCGTCTCCACAACAACGGACGTCGCCGTCTTTTCGATGACATTACCTTTAATAAATTCGAACATGCTTTCCTGACCGTTTATGATTTCATTTTCGGCTGAATTCGCTCCAGCATTGAGCGGCCGCTCCGAAAGCCGCCGCCCGCCGCCGAAGGCCGGCCCATCGCGTGCCCGTGACAAATGGCCACCGCCAGCGCATCCGCAGTATCCGGCTCCATCTCGTCCCGAATCCCCAACAGCACACGGACCATCCGCTGAACCTGATCCTTGGAGGCCCGTCCGTTCCCGGACACCGACTGCTTAACCCGCGTCGGAAGATACTCCACCACATTCAGGCCGTGTCCGGCTGCAGCCAGCATGGCGCAGGCCCGCGCCTCCCCGATGCGCAGCATGGAGCGGATGTTTTTACTGTAAAAAATATTTTCGAGGGCCAGGATTTCCGGCCGGTGGCGGCCGATGATTTCCGACAGAGACTGATAAATCCGGTGCAGCTTTTTTTCGATGGGAAAACTTTCGGGGATATTCACGGTGTCGGCAAAAACCAGCTCGTACCGGCTGCCGGTGGCTTCAATAATTCCGGCGCCTGTGCGCCGTGTTCCGGGATCCACGCCCAGAATACGCATTCAGGAAATCTCCTTCATCACCTCATCCGGAATATCGAAATTTGCATATACGTTCTGGACGTCGTCATTGTCTTCCAGCGTTTCCACCAGATTCAAGACGGAACGCGCCTGATCCGCCGAAACGGGTGTCTGGTTTTTCGGAATCATGGTCAGATCCGCAGATTCAACGGCAATTCCGGCTTTTTCAATGGCCTCTTTAACGGCATGAAAGTTCTGCGGATCCGTGGTCACCTCAAAACTGTTTTCCCCTTGTCCGAGATCTTCGGCGCCGGCGGAAATCGCAATTTCCATCAATTTATCCTCATTCGCATTTTCCTTGGCGACCACAATGAGACCTTTCTTTTCAAAGATCCAGGCAACGGATCCGGCACCGGCCATGCTGCCGCCGAGTTTGTTAAAAATGCTGCGAACTTCCGCGGCGGTCCGGTTTTTGTTATCGGTCACACATTGAACCAGCATCGCCACACCGGAAGGACCATAGCCCTCATAGACCACTTCTTCGTAGGTAACGCCTTCCAGCTCGCCTGTCCCCTTTTTGATGGCGCGCTCAATATTATCCGCCGGCATATTCGCTGCCTTGGCATTGATGATGACGGTCCGGAGGCGCGGATTGCTGTCCGGATCACCACCGCCCGAGCGGGCCGCCACGGTAATTTCCTTGATGAGTTTGGTAAACACCTTGCCGCGCTTGGCATCAGCGGCTGCTTTTTTATGTTTGATACTCGCCCATTTAGAATGCCCGGACATGCTCTTTCCCCTCTCCTTGCAATGAATGGATCATGATTAAAACATCCCGCATGGCGGCAACATCATGAACCCGAAAAACAGCTGCATGATGAAAAGCTGCCCATGCCACAGCGGCCGCAGTGCCCCACACACGCGCTTCCGGGGCTTCCCGGCCGGTTATTTTCCCGATAAAAGACTTGCGGGAAGGCCCGACGAGCATAGGATAGCCCAAGGCCCGGAATTCTTCAACACGTCTCAATAATTCCAGGCTTTGTTCCGCGGTTTTGGCAAATCCCAGGCCGGGATCCACCACAATCGCCGCCGGTTCGACGCCTGCCGCCAGCGCTTGCTCAATGCTGATTTTTAGCTCTTTTTTGACATCCGCCACCAGATCCGAATACTGAGTCAGACTTTGCATCGTCGCCGCATCCCCGCGCCGATGCATTAAAACCAGTCCGGCACCATAATGAGCCACCACCCGTGCCATTTCGTCCCCGCCGGTCTGCAGACCACTGACATCATTAATGATATCGGCTCCCGCTTCCAGGCAACGCTGTGCGACACCGGGTTTTGTCGTATCAATCGAGATCGGGAGGGTACATTCGGAACGCAATGTTTCAAGAACAGGTAACAGACGTTGAAGCTCTTCGGTTTCTGTAACCGCAGGCGCTCCCGGCCGGGTCGATTCGGCGCCCAGATCGAGAATGTCGGCCCCCTCCGCCACGAAGCGGCGCGCTGCTTGAATGGCATCTTCGGGACGCAGCCAGCGGCCGCCGTCGGAAAAAGAATCGGGTGTCAGATTGAGGATGGCCATGAGACGTGGATGATCCAGCGCCAGTTCACGACCGCGGATTTTCCATCGGTTCATCATGGGCAATCAAGCGGAATCAAACAGCCGGCGGGGTACCGTGGCCTTCTTCCGCTAAAGGAGATTTCGGGGCATGGCCGTTGAGTCCCACCAGGCTCCGCACTTCATCGGCATCCAGCGTTTCCTTCTCAAGAAGGGCGCCGGTTAACTTATCAAGCTTTTGACGGTTTTCAGAGATAATCCGGTGCGCGCGCTGATAACAGCCTTCCACAATGCGGTGCATCTCTTCATCGATGGTCACCGCTGTCTTTTCCGAATGCCCCTTTTCCGCCATCAAATCGCGGCCTAGAAACACCTGACCATTGTCTTTCTTGCCCAGCGTCAAATTCCCGATTTTCTCGCTCATGCCAAGCTCACAGACCATCGCATGCGCATACTGAGTCGCTTTTTGCAGATCATCCTGGGCACCCGATGTAATTTCATTGAAACGAATTTGTTCAGCCACCCGGCCGCCCAGCAAAATAGTAATACGGTCAAGCAATTCGGACTTGCTGATCAGATTGCGGTCTTCAGCGGGCATCTGCATGGTATAGCCGCCCACACCGTAACCGCGCGGAATAATCGAAATTTTATGAACCGGATCGGCATTCGGCGTCATGATCGCCACCAGCGCATGTCCGGACTCATGCACGGCTTTGATTTCTTTTTCTTTCTGGGAAATCACACGGCTGCGGCGCTCGGGCCCAACCATCACTTTTTCAATGGATTCTTCGAGTTCTTGCTGGCTGACCGATTCCTTGCCGCGGCGTGCTGCAAGCAAGGCCGCTTCATTGGCCAGGTTGGCGAGATCCGCTCCCGAAAAACCGGGCGTCTGTTGCGCAATTTTGCGCAGATCAATATTCGGGTCCAGCTTGATCTTGGTAATGTGCACCCCGAGGATTTCTTCGCGGCCGCGGATATCCGGACGGTCGATGACAATCTGACGGTCAAAGCGGCCGGGCCGCAAAAGCGCCTGGTCCAGCACATCCGGGCGGTTGGTCGATCCGATCAAAATCACACCGCTGTGGGTATCAAAACCATCCATTTCAACGAGCAAAGCATTCAGCGTTTGTTCCCGTTCGTCATGCCCGCCGCCGATTCCCGCGAAGCGCTGACGCCCCACCGCATCAATTTCATCAATGAAAATAATGGCGCCCTTGCCGCTTTTTTTCGCGGCCTGCTTGCCCTGTTCAAAAAGGTCTCGAACGCGCGAAGCCCCCACACCCACAAACATTTCAACGAAATCAGAGCCGCTGATCGAAAAAAACGGAACGTCGGCTTCCCCCGCCACGGCCTTGGCCAGCAGCGTCTTCCCCGTTCCCGGAGGACCCATTAAAAGAACGCCTTTGGGAATGCGTCCGCCCAGTTTCTGAAAGCGTTTCGGATCCTTGAGGAACTCAATAATTTCCTGAAGTTCTTCCTTCGCCTCTTCAATACCCGCAACATCCTTGAATGTAATCTTATTCGAGGCTTTGTCCGAGAGACGGGCCCGTGACTTTCCAAACGAAAAAATCCGGCTGCCTCCCTGCTGCATGCCGCGATAAATAAAAAACCAGAAAAAAGCCATCAGCAAAACAACCGGCAAAACCGAATAAACCACATTCCGCCAGAAGGTCTGCGGCGGGTTCACTTCAAAATTGGGAACATTCTGCCGGAGCAGCGGAATAATTTCGGGATCATTCAGAGGAATATTCACCTGAAAAAAAGCACCGCTTCTGAGTTTGCCGCGAATGGTGTTTTCCACCAGTTCAGCGGAGGTGACTTCCATCGTTTCCGGATTGCTACGCACCATATGATAGAACTCGGAATAGCTCAGCCGACGGATATCGAGACTGGGAAACACAAAAAGCTGCAAAACCAGGAAGAAAATTACCGGTATTAATAGAAGAGCCATGAGCCTTCTTTTTTCCGGATCCTGATTCCCTGAAGGAGACTTCCGGCGGCGCGAACCGCGCGGATTGGGCGGGTTTTTCTTAACTTTGTCCATTATCTACACTTACCTCAATTTTGAATTAGACTCATAGTGTATCACGCCCCACAAGCCTTTGGAAAGAAAGAGCTGACGCTTTCAGTATTTCTTGTAAAGCATCATATGGGAAGAAGTTAGCTCCAAGTCGATATCCCGGGGCAGTGAATGCCGGTAGCGGCGGCGATGCAATCCCGGCCGCAGACGCTGCCAGGCTTCGTAATCGAGTCCGCTACGCGGGTCCAACCCGCTCAAGGCGCGGTTTAGCACCCGGAACTGCAAGGGGGCCGCCAGCCGTAGAAAAGCGGCCCGGCGCAGGAACTGCTTTCCGGCCTGCTGCCGCCCGATCACTTGCCGGCAGGCCTGGTCTTCCAGATGCTGGATTAATTCGTTTTCCTCCGCCACCATCCCGGGAATTCGGGCGAGGGCCTCAACAACCCGGGGATTGAATTCGCGCGCGAGAATGGGCAGAAGCCGTTTGCGAATCCGGTTTCTAACAAAACGAAGGGAATGATTACTTTGGTCCGTGCGGGAAAGGATCTTCCGGGCTTTCAGCCACTGCCGGATTTCCGTCCGGGAAAAATCCAGCAGCGGACGGATAAATGTAACGCGTCCTTCCGTACGGCGCCGCCGGATACCAGATAGACCGCGAGGTCCTGTCCCCTGCAGCAAACGCATTAAAACCGTTTCGGCCTGATCGTCGCGGTTATGCCCGAGGGCAATTTTAGAAATCCGGTAACGATGCGCCGTCTTCGTCAAAAAATCATACCGGGCCCGGCGGGCGGCTTCTTCCAGCGATTCCCGCGGCCCCTGCAGTTTGCCGGATTCAACACGGTGGGTATAAACCGGAATCCGGTGCTTCCTCGCCAGGCGTTCCACAAAGCGCCGGTCCTCCGCGGAAGCCCGGCCGCGCAGTCCGTGATCGAGATGCAAAAGTACCAGTTTCAGCTTCCACGACGGGCGCAACTGCAGCAGTAAATGAAAAAGCGCCACCGAATCCGGTCCCCCCGAGCAGGCAATCGCGATCTTTTCGCCAGGCGCAATTAAATTGGAAGTGCGAAGGCAGGATTCAAAACGTTCCGGCAGGCTGGTGTTTTTCATCGGAATTTTCGGACAGGTGGCGCGCTCGCATGCTAACGCAAAATGGCGCTCCAAAGGCGGCGACTTCCTTGGTCGCCGCCAGAGATTGATGGCGAGCCCGCGCGCGAACCTCCAGTTCGGGGCGGGCCGTCATTTTGCATAAGCAAAATGGCGGGGGGCGGGATTGAACCGCCGACCCAGGGCTTATGAGTCCCTTGCTCTACCACTGAGCTACCCCGCCTTGAGGTCAGAAAAGAGGGATAAAATAACACAGATGGCAGGCCCTGCCAAGATGCTCTTGAACTTTACCCGAAAGTCGGGAAGAAAGGAAGGATTAGGCCGAAATTTCGATGGCCTTCTGTTTAAGTTTTTCTTCAAAAATCCGCAGGCTGATGCGAATCGCCGGAGCGCCGATCGCATTCCCGTCTTTATCAAAACGCTGTTCCAGAGAAAAGCTTCCCTGAACCAGATCCGCCAGATCCGAGTATTGTTTCTTGAGCGTTTCGCTTTGCATGATGTCGACGCCATAAATACCAATCATGGCCGCTGTCAGCAACAAGACTTCCATCAGGGCATCGGACACTTGCGGATCGATTTCCTGCAATCGGGCCAGGGATTCCTGATCCAGCGTAATGGGCACGGCATCCTTGTTATTCGTGTCCTGCCCCAGCAAACCCGTTACCGCCTGTAAAAGCGAGTTGATTGCATTGGCATCCTTGAGCAATGTCGAACCCGCATTTTGCAGGTTTCTGCTGCTTAAAGGGTCCGGCATCCGTCCCACAACCAACAACCGGCCGATCAATGGATTCCGGTCGACCATTTCCGCCACCCGCTCGGCGGGAATCCCGAGAATCGAACCATCTTCAGCCACCGAAAGCGCAACGTCGGCTTTCGCCAGTGCATCGCCGCTATCACGAATCCGGCCACTGATATTCGCTACCAGATTTTCAACATAACGCAAGCCCGTATTAATGAGTGCGGAAGTCTGCTGGCTATCGAGCGTAAACCGGCGAAGCAGATCGTTCTTACGGGCTTCGATGGCTTCCGTCAGTCGCGTCAATGTCTGCTGCCGGATGTCCGCATCCGGAGATTGAAGACCGGGCAACCGCATAATGGCTTCACCCACGTTAACCCGAAGCATCTGAGTATCATCCACCTCGTTTACAATGACTTCCACAACCTTTTCCGCCACTTCGTTATAATCAGTCGTATCTGCGGCACTTAGACCTTCGGTCGCCGGCGTTTCCATTTCCTCTACCACTGTGACCGCTTCTTCCCGCGCTTCGGAGCGGTCAAGAAGCGTTTGGGTACGTGCTACAAAAGCGGGATCGGCCAGGCTGAGCTGCGGGGACGCTTCATCACCGGAAATAATGCTGCGCAACGCAACAAGATTGTTAGAAACAGAAAGAATCTCTGCATCCGTCAGATTGATATTTCCATCGACCGCTTTACCAAAAAGCCAATCGGACAATCCGGATTCAAACGTTTGCCATTCAGCCGTCAAATCGCTACGCCCCGACTGTCTTTCAAGCTCCACACGCGCACTAATTCGGCGTTTAAGCTGATTCAATGTAATCGGCTGACCATACGGAACCGTCACATCATTGAGAACATCGCGAACAAAGCCGGCAATTGCTTGCAAACTGTTGCTATCCACAGCCACCACTGCTGCAGGCGCCGTGATCTGCTGCGTTCGGTCGACAAAACCTGGATCGGCCAAACTGAGCTGCGGGGACGTTGTATCACCAGCAAGAATACTGCGCAATGCAACAAGATTCGTGGAAATAGAAAGAATCTGGGGATCCGTTAAATCAAGACTCTCATCGATAGACTCGCCAAAAAGCCAATCGGAAAATGCGGATTCAAACGCTTGCCATTCGGCTGTCAAATCGCTGCGCCCCACTTGTCTGTCACGCTCCACACGCGCACGAATCCGGCTTTTTAGCTCACCCAACGTAATCGTCTGCCCATATTGAGACACCGCATCCGTAAGCACGTCGCGGGTAAATCCGGCAATCGCCTGAAGCGCT